>NZ_KV830174.1:0-12142 GCF_001836705.1 Neisseria sp. HMSC061B04 | reverse complement strand
TTTAGGGCTAATCTACGTCAGCCCCTTAATTTAAAGAAAAACAATAAATTCTTTCTTGAATATCCTTAAGCAATATTCTTGGCTCCCCCCGCATTTTTAGCGGTATAATTTCAAGTTTTCCAGTACGGCTTACGCCCTTTATATTGTGAACAATACTCGCTCCCCGTTACCTTATCTTGCAACTTCCATAAGTCTTATCCTTTTGATTTTGCTTTCCTTATCATGGGAATTATGGATCGCGCCATTGCGCGAAGGCGGCTCATGGCTGGCATTGAAAGCTCTGCCTTTGTGCCTGCCGTTGACCGGCATTTTGAAAAAACGCATCTACACTTACCAATACAGCTCCATGCTGATTCTGATTTACTTTGCTGAAGCCTGTATGCGCCTGGCAGACACGGCTCTCGCCAGCCGGATTTGCGCCGCTATTTCCGTATTATTGTGCATTACCTTTTTTCTCGGCTGCCTTGCATTTATCAAACAACAAAAACACACATCAAAATGACCTACCACACACTTTCAGACGGCCTGGCCGAATCTTCAGTAAAAACCTTTTGGCCTTTATGGCTCAGTTTTCTTTGGATTTGCGCCGTCCCTTTTCTCTCACTCTACCGAGTCGGCCCACTGCCCAGCTTTTATTTAGAAGCCATCTCATTGAGCGGCTCATTGGTACTGACATTGATTAGCGCACACAAAGGCCTGCTGAATATCCGCCTTCCCGCACTCAGTATCGGTTTGTTTGCCATGGCCGCATTTTGGTCACTCCAAGCGCGCTTCATGCATTCCATCTACCCCGGTATGAGCGATATCACTGCCTGGACCTTTGTCATTTTGGCACTGGGCGCATGGTCGGTTCGCGGCTGGGTAGCAGCTTACGGGCAAGAACGCGTCGTCAGCATCTTTGCTTGGTCTTTATTGATAGGAGCAACCATACAGGCCGCCATCGTCTGGTTGCAATTTAAAGGCTGGTCCAACGTAGAATGGTTGAACGGCATCATTGCCCGAAGCAACGGCACCGTAAACGGCCAACTCGGCCAACGCAACCATTTGGGACATTATTTAATGTGGGGCATTTTGGCGGCATCCTATTTATGGACGGCGCACAAAATGTCCAATGCAGCAGGTTTTCTGTTCGTATTAGCATTGACTGCAACCCTCGGCCTTGTCAACTCACGCACCATCTTAGGCTATATCGCCGCCCTATTCCTGATTACGCCGTTATGGTTTTGGCGTACCCGCTTCCAACACAAACGCGCACTGTGCATTTTTCTCCTAACTGCCACCCTGGCCGCCGCTTTCCAATTCGGCATGGGCAGCCTGCTGGATTTGTTTGGCAACATTAAATACGAAACCGCTGTCGAACGCGCAGGCACCAGCGGTTTTGAAGGTTCCATGCGCCAAATCGAATGGAGCAAGGCATGGATTGCCTTTCAATCCGCACCTTGGTTCGGCCATGGCTGGAACAGCTTTGCCCAGCAAACCTTCCTGATCAATGCCCAACAACAATACTTCCCCAACAACATCCTCGGCGTACTGTTTACCCATTCGCACAACATCGTCATGCAGTTATTATCCGAAATGGGCATTGCCGGCACCTTGCTTGCAGCCTTAACCCTGCTTGCAGCCGTGTGGCGACTGTTGGGCCGCAACCAAACACCGGCCTCGCTGTTTTTACTAACTGCCGCCGCCGTCAGCCTTTGCCACAGCATGCTTGAATATCCACTTTGGTATATTTACTTCCTCACCGTATTCAGCCTGATTCTGTCGCTGACACCCTCTTATCCGAAAGATGTTTCAGACGGCCCTTTATCTACCCGAATCAGACAATGGTCATGCGGTATAGCCGCTTTATCGATTTTAATCGGCATGGCAAACCTCAGCTGGGAATATCAAAATCTGACCCAATATAGCCGTGTAGGGAAAACCGATGATCAGCAAACGGTTCAAAACAAAATCGACGGCTTGCAACGACTTTCCAAAGAAAGCCCCATGCTTGCCTATTACGCCGATTTGAGCTTGAGCAAACGTGCAGATCCGACCGATGCCTACATCCGCCCGTGGGCAGAAGAAGCCGCACTCAAAGCCCTGACCTACCGCCCCTACTCCAACGCCTATCAAGTCGGCCTCTACCTCTACCGACAAGGCAAGAAAGAAGAAGGTGCGCAATGGATGCAGGCAGTGCAATATTATTACCCCTATATGATGTATTTCTACGCCGACAAAATACGCAGCCATCCGGCATTCGCCCCACTGCTGCCCAAACTTTTGTCCGATTGCAAAGATTTCATCAACGCACCGAAACACCAAACTGCCAAATCATGCGACAAACCCTGAACAAAACACACCCAATTGTCAGTTTGTCCTTACAGGCCGTCTGAAAATGTAAAGAGCAGCGAGTTTCTATGCAAAAAAGCGCAAAAGCACAGAAAATTACGCTATCAACAAAAGCAGATTGCATGTTAAGATTGAACACAACTCTATTTTAAGCGCCGTACTGCCATTTAGTACCGCGGCGCATACAATCACGAAAAGGAAATTCCATGAGTCGCGTATTACTCGTAGATGACGATGCCCTCTTGACCGAATTGCTGACCGAATACCTGACTGCCGAAGGCCTCAACGTTCATAGTGTTCCCGACGGCGAAGCCGGCGTTCAAGAAATTCTGACCGGACAATACGATGTCGTCGTATTAGACTCCATGATGCCTAAAATGAACGGTTTGGACGTACTGAAAAACGTACGCACCCAAAGCACCGTACCCATCATCATGCTGACCGCAAAAGGCGACGACATCGACCGCATCATCGGTCTGGAAATGGGTGCGGACGATTATGTTCCGAAACCATGCACACCACGCGAACTCTTGGCCCGCATCAACGCCATCCTGCGCCGTGCGCAACACAGCAACGAACAAAACAACGCGCCTAACAGCATTTCTGTCAGCGACGTCGTTTTGTACCCGGCCAAACGCCAAGCCAGCATCAAAGACACTCCGCTCGAATTGACCAGCACCGAATTCAACCTGCTCGAAGTTTTGATGCGCCACGCCGGACAAGTCGTCAGCAAAGAGACCCTGTCTATCGAGGCACTCGACCGCAAACTGGCTAAATTTGACCGCAGCATCGACGTACACATCTCCAGCATCCGCCACAAATTGGGCGATGCTTCCCTGATTCAAACTGTACGCGGCTTAGGCTACCTGTTTGTTAAAAACTAAAGATTAAACAGATCAATGAAACTGTTTCAACGCATCTTCGCCACATTTTGCGCAGTTATCGTCTGCGCAATCTTTGTGGCGAGTTTTTCATTTTGGCTGGTACAAAACACCCTCGCCGAAAACCAATTCAACCAACGCCGCACCATCGAAACCACATTGATGAGCAGCATCATCTCCGCGTTCAACTCGCGCGGAGACAGCGGTGCGCGCGAAATTCTTTCGGAATGGAAAAACAATCCGGTTTCCAATGCCGTTTATGTGATTACCGGCGACGATAAAAAAGATATTTTAGGCCGCAATATTGACAGCCTGTCCATCGAACGCGCCCGCATCTTCGCCATCAACAATCCCGAATCCGATTTAGCCCACATCGAATACGACCGCTTCGGCGAAGAATACCTCTTCTTCATTAAAGGCTGGGACAACCATCAGGCCCAACGCCTGCCCAGCCCGCTTTTCATTCCCGGCCTGCCGCTCTCGCCGATTTGGCACGAATTTATCATTCTCTCTTTCATCATCATCGTCGGCCTCTTGATGGCATATATCCTTGCCAACAACATTACCAAGCCCATTAAAATTCTTGGCGGCGGTATGGACAGGGTAGCCAACGGCGAACTCGAAACCCGCATTTCCCAGCAAGTTGACGACCGTGACGACGAATTGTCCCACCTTGCCGTACAGTTCGACAAAATGGCCGAAAAATTGGAAAAACTTGTGGCAAAAGAGCGTCATTTGCTCCACCACGTTTCTCATGAAATGCGTTCGCCGCTGGCGCGCATGCAGGCAATTGTCGGCCTGATTCAATCTCAGCCGCAAAAACAAGAGCAATACCTCAAGCGGCTTGAAGGCGAGCTGGTGCGCATGGATACTTTGGTAGGTGAATTATTGACCCTCTCCCGCCTAGAGACTTCCAATATTCCTTTGGAAAAAGAAAACCTCAAACTCGTTCCGTTCCTAACCAACTTGATTGAGGACAACCAAAGCATTGCCCACCAAAACAATCAAAGCGTTACCCTGAGCATTGACCCTAAAATCCCTGAAAATGCCGTGATCAGTGCCAACGAAGGCTATCTGTACCGCGCCTTTGACAACGTTATCCGCAATGCCATCAACTACAGTCCGGAAGGCAGTACCATTCAGGCCCATATCGGACAAGACGGCAAACACTGGATTATCGATGTTACCGACAACGGCCCGGGTGTCGATGAAATGCAGCTTCCGCATATTTTTACCGCCTTTTATCGTGCCGACTCCAGCGCACACAAGCCCGGCACCGGCTTGGGACTTGCCTTGACGCAACACATCATGGAACAGCACTGCGGCAAAATCATTGCTGAAAATATCAAACCCAACGGCCTGAGGATGCGTTTCATCCTTCCCAAAAAGAAAGCCGGAGACAAAAAAGAAGCCTAAAAATAAGGCCGTCTGAAACTCTTCAGACGGCCCAAAACACAAATAAGGAACCATCATGAATGCAACCGTCCAAACCGGCTACTTCTTCATGCCCGAACACATCATCCTTGTCGGCGCCAGCGAACGTCCGCACAGCCTTGGCGAACGCATTTTCAGCCACCTGCTCGGTTCCTCATATCAAGGCAAAATCACGCCCGTCAATCTCCGCCACAGCAGCGTTGCCGGCCTCCCCTCCTACTCCAGCCTCAGCAAAATTCCAGGCCAGGCCGACCTAGTTGTTGCCGTCATCCCGCACGACCATTACGACACACTGTTCAAAGCCTGCCGCAAAAAAGGCCTGCGCCACATTATCCTGATTCAAGATTGGGAAAACCTGCCGCCCGAATCCTGCAAAAATGCCCGTTCCATCATTCAAAAATATCATGGCGACGAATTAAACATCAGCGTGTGCAACAGCGCAGGCATCCAACTTCCCTCACTCAATCTCAATATCGGCACCCAAGCCGACTATCCGGCCGGCCATATCGCATTACTCACCGGCCACAGCACTGTCAGCCGCAACATCAACCATCTGCTAAACACAATGCATCAAGGCGTATCGCGCCATATCAGCCTCAACTACAACCTAAGCCCCACCACATCCGCTGACTGGCTCAACCGCTTCGGCCACAACCGCCATACCAAAGTTGCCGTCATCCACTACAATCCGGCCGAAAACCAACGCGAGCTGTTCAGCGCCATCCGACACTTTGCACGCCACACCCCGCTTATCCTGTTGTCCACACATTACACCGACGACACAAACAAAGCCGTCCTACACAGCCTCGGCCGCCATTGCAACTTCCTGCCGGTATTCAATATCAACGAACTCGAAGCAGCCTTAAAAGCCCATCTTTCCGGCATTCCCGTCATTACCCATCCCACTATTTTGTCCGATACGCCGATAGAATGGCTGCGCAGCACCGCCGATGCCTGCCAATTGACCCTCAACCTTCCAACCGACGCACCATCCATCCAACAAGGCTGCATCGGCAGCGACCCCACGCCCGCACGCATCCACCGCCTGGCACTCGAACAATTGCAAAATCCGCACACCCAAGCCCTGCTCGGCATTATTTCGCCGGACACGCCGGACGCGTACGGCATTCATCAAACACTGAATAACTTAGCACAAAAAACCAGCAAGCCCATTCTCATCAGCCATCGTTTTTCAGACGGCCTGACCTGGTTCAACACCCCGGAAGAAGCCTTGCTGACACTTTATTTCCGCAATCAAACCGCCTGTTTGCAACAAGCGCAAAACACCCCCGCCCCAGCCAAAACAGGCCGTCTAAAAACGCCTAAAAACAAAAATATCGATAAAGCCATTGCATCCGGCCAAACCGATCTGATGGCAGAGGCCCTATACCTGCCTCCGTGCCAAACTCAAAAGCATAATGCCGTTCAATTCCGATTCAGCCGTCATCCCATTTACGGCAAGATCCTGACCGCCCATTACAACGGCCAAACCCAAGCCGCATTACCGCCCTTTACCACGCTCGATATCCAGCGTTTAAGCCAATTTGCAGAACTTGACAACACTTCCGTTCTCAATCAATTCCTGCACTCCCTAAACACGCTTATCCACAATAATCAGCATATCGGCGACATCATCCTCAACTACAACGGCAGCCAATACAGCAGCACCATCATTCCCGAAATCGTGGAAAAACCAGCCGCGCCGACAACCAAAATCCCCAAAAAAGCCGTCCAAACCTTAGAACAGGCCGCCGCCAAAATGCAAAGTGCCGCCGCCTACCTCCAACAAAAAAATCCGGCCGCAGCCGAGTTTCTACGCAACACCGGCGAAGCCGCGTCCGAACTGCTGCACCCTAAAACCGAAACGCCCGAGATACAAAACGTACTCGCCCCCTACCCGAACCAAACCGACACATTCCTCCTGCCCGACGGCAACACCCTGCACATTCGCGCACTAGAGCCTGAAGATGCCGAAGCCAAACAAAAATTTGTCCGCCAATTACCTGCGGCCGACCGCTATACGCGCTTCATGACCCACACCAACGAATTGCCGCAGCCCACACTCGCACGGCTGACCCGCCCCGATTTCCATAACGAATGCGCATGGGCCGCCTTCGCTTCAGACGGCCGTATCGTCGCAGTCAGCCGTTACAGCCGCATCAATCGCAACGAATGCGAATTCGGCATTACATTGGCTGCCGAAGCCCGCAAAACCGGCTTGGCCAGCAAAATGATGAGCCTCATTATCCAAACTGCCACACAACAAGGTTATCAAACCATGAATGCGGAAATCCTCAAAGAAAATACACCGATGCTCAAACTCGCTGAAAAATCAGGATTTACCGTTACCCCGTCGGAAACCGACCGCGGACTGTATCAAGCAAGCCTCGATCTGAACGCATGGCAAAACAGCAACAAAAACAAATAAAAACTTGCATAACCCGTGTGAAATATCCTAAAATTAGCGGTTTCTATATATCCGCATTTTTCAAAAGGACTCAAAATGGTAGTTATCCGTTTGGCTCGCGGCGGCTCAAAACACCGCCCTTTCTTCAACGTAGTCGTAACTGACTCTCGCAACCGTCGTGACGGCCGCTTCATCGAGCGCGTAGGTTTCTACAACCCCGTTGCCAACGAAAAACAAGAACGCGTACGTTTCGACGCAGACCGCATCAACCACTGGGTCGCTCAAGGCGCGAAAGTTAGCGATGCAGTTGCCAAACTGATTAAAGAGCAAAAAATCGCTGCTTAATCAGCTGAAACGACCATGACAGACACTCAAAAACGGGTAGCCATGGGCTACATCAAAGGCGTATTCGGCATTAAAGGCTGGCTTAAAATCGCTGCCAATACCGAATACACCGACAGCCTGCTGGACTACCCAGAGTGGCAGTTGTGCAAGGATGGTAAAACCCTGAATGTCACGCTTGAGGCAGGTAAAATTGTCAATGGCGAACTTCAGGTCAAATTTGAAGGTATAGACGATCGCGATCAAGCATTTGCCTTGCGCGGCTATACCATCGAAATTCCCAGAGAGTCATTCGCCCCTACTGAGGAAGACGAATACTACTGGGCAGATTTAGTCGGCATGACCGTCATCAATAAAGAAAACATCGTCCTCGGCAAAGTTAGCAACCTGATGGAAACCGGTGCAAATGATGTTTTGATGATTAAAGGCGAACACGGACAAATCCTGATTCCCTTCGTCTCCAACTATATCGAATCTGTCGACACCAACAGCAAAACCATTATCGCCGACTGGGGCTTGGACTACTGATGCTGATTCAAGCCATCACCATTTTTCCAGAGATGTTCGACAGCGTTGTCGAATATGGCGTTACAGGCAGGGCAAGAAAACAAAACCTTTGGCAGTTTCAAGCCATTAATCCCCGAAAATTTGCCGACAACAAACTTGGCTATATCGATGATCGCCCCTTCGGTGGCGGCCCGGGAATGATTATGATGGCGCCACCGCTTCAAGCGGCAATTGAAGAAGCCAAAGCAAACTCGCCAAAACCTGCCAAAGTAATTTATCTCAGTCCACAAGGTCAGCCGCTGACACATAAAAAAGCCGCAGAACTTGCCGAACTGCCCCATCTTATTCTTCTATGCGGACGCTATGAAGGCATAGATGAAAGACTGCTGCAACGCAGTGTGGACGAAGAAATCAGCATTGGCGACTTTGTCGTCTCGGGTGGCGAATTACCCGCCATGATGTTGATGGATGCCGTCTTAAGATTGGTTCCGGGTGTATTGGGCGATATACAGTCAGCCGAACAAGACTCGTTTTCAGACGGCCTTTTAGACTGTCCTCATTACACCAAACCTGTAGAATTCCAAGGCATGATGGTTCCTGATGTCTTACGTTCAGGAAATCATGGCTTGATTGCCGAGTGGCGATTGAAACAATCGCTACGACGCACTTTAGAGCGCCGACCCGATTTATTGGAAAAGCGCAGTTTAATCCCAAAGGAATCCCGCCTCTTAAAAGAAATCTTGCAAGAGCAACAGGAAATCCAATCATAACTTAGGAAAAATAAATGAACTTGATTCAACAATTAGAGCAAGAAGAAATCGCTCGCTTGAACAAAGAAATCCCTGAATTCGCTCCAGGCGACACCGTTGTCGTATCTGTACGCGTGGTTGAGGGTTCCCGCAGCCGTCTGCAAGCATACGAAGGTGTTGTTATCGCTCGCCGCAACCGTGGCTTGAACAGCAACTTCATCGTTCGCAAAATCTCTAGTGGCGAAGGTGTAGAACGTACTTTCCAACTGTACTCCCCTACCGTAGAAAAAATCGAAGTTAAACGCCGTGGTGACGTACGTCGCGCCAAACTGTACTACTTGCGCGGCCTGACTGGTAAAGCAGCTCGCATTAAAGAAAAATTGCCTGCTCGCAAAGGTTAATAGCTTTCATCAAAAACCCACTTCAATGAAGTGGGTTTTTTGTTTTTATACAAGACCTCGTCTTTCTTACACAATCCTGTAAGCCAATCACAATCCCCATCTCACGCATAAACTTAAACAGAATCATAACTCCCCTGCTTCTTTTAACCTTTATAAAAAAGGCCGTCTGAAACAAAAGATTCAGACGGCCTTTAATCACATCGGGCAGTTATTTAAACCATCTTGCCAATGCTGGGATACGCGACAACAACAGTGTATCCAAAATCCAAATAACAACGATTGCAGCAATGGCCGTTGGGAAAATCACAGCCAAAATCAAAAGTGGCACAGCCATTGCCCACCATACCGGCAATTTGATTTTCTGTGCAGGAGGAACCAAACCCCGCGCTTCCGAAGGACGGCGTTTCCACCACATTACACAGCCGCTGACACAGATAAAAATAATTGCCAGACAGAACACAACATTCGCCAGCACGCTCCACCAGCCCAGTGTACCCATATGCAAAGCAATACTTGCTGCCATGAACTTGCCAAACCAGTTGTAATCGTCAAAATGAATATCCGCCAGGATTTTGCCACTGTATTGATCAATATGTACCGTACGATCCGCAGTCGGACTAATCATATCGTAGCTCATTGAGTCTTGCGACAGCGTCCATACGCCTGTTTCACCCTTAGGCAGGTTTAACTGATAGCGGCCTTTAAAGCCAATTTCGCGTGCAAAGCGGTCAACCGTTTCCAACGTCATCGGTTCACTTGGATTAATGCCGTTTTCGCCCAGTGTCGTACCGGAAACCGGCATAGGCGTCAGCTCTAAAATCCACGGCACTTCTTTGGATTTGCCATCATTCAACACATCGCCATGGGTTGGCACGGAAGATACCGGATTAGGCTCCACACCCCATTTGCCGGCTGGGAATTGGCTCCATGCCTGCACAGCCTTACCACCCCAAATACCTGCCCAAGCAATACCAGACAAACAGAACAGCAGCAAAATCAAAGAAACCCAAGAGCCAACCGCACCGTGCAGGTTGCGCCACCAAGAACGGCCTTTGCCTGCTTTAGGTAAAAGGACGGCCTTCAGACTACGCTGTTTTACCCACCACAAATAAATACCGGTCACAATCATGATGATGGTTAGCGATGCAGCAGTTTCCAACAGGTAGTCACCAGTCGCACCCATCATCATATCGCCATGGATTTCGTCCATCGTGTGATACCAGCCTTGACCGCGCGGTATCGTATTCACGACTTTTGCCGTATAAGGATCAACGGCAACCATAGTGGCTTTATCGTCGTTGTTCACACGAAATACGGCCACCATATCATCTGCGCGCGGCGCAATATATTGCACCACAGAAGCAGTTTCCGGATTCACAAACTGTCTGGCGGCTTCAGCTTGAGCCGACAAAGGCTGCACCACTGCTTGCGGCGTAACATGTATCCGCTCGCCTTCTTTACCGGTGATATTGGCAAATAGCAGCATTCCCAACCCTGTAACAGCCAGCAGAGTTAAAAACGGCGCGACCAAAAGTCCGGCATAAAAATGCCATCGCCAAACAGTCAAATAACGGCGGTTAGCCTGTTGTTCATTTTGGGAAGTTGGTTTTGTTTCCATATATTCTCTTTATATAATTAAAGCAGACTAATCCTTAAGGATTATTAGCAAGCATTTTAATCAAAACCATTCATTTACGAAACCGTTTTTCAAGCGTAGCTTTGAAATACTTCAATATTTAGCTTGCAGGCCGTCTGAAAAAACAAAATAGACAGAAAACAACACTTTACTGAAAATCCGTTTTAATCATTGCGGTTTCGGCAGAATTTGGTAGAATACAGGCATTACTTATTTATTCATCAAGCCGCCAAGCTTTGGCGGCTTGTATTTTTATTTCCAATCCGGCTACCGCGCGTGGCCGGATAAAATTTTAAAAGCATCATCATGCTTTCATGGAGAATCTTATGCAAAAAATCCCTTTGACCGTCCGCGGTGCAGAATTACTGAAACAAGAACTTCAACACCTCAAAAGCGTGGCTCGTCCAGAAATTATTGAAGCCATTGCAGAAGCACGTTCACACGGTGATTTGTCTGAAAATGCCGAATATGAAGCCGCCAAAGAGCGCCAAGGCTTTATCGAAGGCCGTATTGCCGAGCTGGAACACAAACTCTCTATGGCCCACATCATCAATCCTGCCGAAATCCATGCCGAAGGCAAAATCGTATTCGGCACAACAGTAACACTGGAAGATTTGGAAACCGAAGAACAAGTAACCTACCAAATTGTCGGCGAAGACGAAGCAGACATTAAAGAACGCAAAATCTACGTTGGCTCCCCAATTGCCCGTGCCTTGATCGGAAAAGAAGAAGGCGACGTTGCAGAAGTTCAGGCCCCCGGTGGCGTGCGTGAATATGATATTATTTCCGTACAATACATCTAAATAAACTCAAGGCCGTCTGAAAACGTTTTCAGACGGCCTTTTGTTACACCATCACAACTAAAACAGAATTTCCCAAAGAGAAACCAGATGAGCCTACCCTACAAAATTACTCAAACCGCTGCTGCCATTTGGCTAGGCATGCAACTGACAGCCGGCTACATTGTCGCCCCCATACTATTCCATCTCCTGCCTAAGATGCTGGCAGGAGAAATCGCCGGCATTTTGTTTGCCATTACCGCAATATGCGGCTTAGTTATTTTTGGCGCAGCCTATGCCTTTTTCAGACGGCAACTTGCCTCCCTCTCTTGGTGGGTTTTGGTACTTTGGCTACTCTTAGCCTGTAATCATCTTTTGGTTACGCCGGTTATCGAGGCGCACAAGTACGGACTGGATAACTGGCTCTTATCCCTAGTAGGCGGAACATTCGGCATTTGGCATGGCTTATCCAGTATTATTTTTTTAATCTGTACGATACTGGCAGCGATGTGCGTATGGAAATGGCCCGGGCCAAACTAAACTGTTTTAATAAAAGGCCGTCTGAAAATAAATCTTTCAGACGGCCCTTCTCATTTTGAAATCACGAATTATCTTAATTACTCAAATACAAGCCATAAAAAAAGGGGCTGACGTAGATTAGCAGTTATGCTAGGC
>NZ_KV830173.1:30824-100830 GCF_001836705.1 Neisseria sp. HMSC061B04 | reverse complement strand
CGCCACCGGAAACTGTAACGGGGCGTTACAGTCAACCACAAAAAAGCCATCACATATGTGATGGCAAACGATTCAAAAAAGGTAGTTAAATTTTTACTTAACCATGATGTTACTAGGAAGATTTCTTCGTTCCAAATTCTCAACTTTCAAAATTTCTTCAAAAACTTCTTTCATCGAAAACAATTCTGCCAAATCTCCGGCAATCTGCCTACCTCGGGAGAAATACTGTCTGCAATCAAAATAAATCTTCATATGAAGTAATCGCTCATCAAGGCTGGCATTTGTATTATCCAAAGCCGTACTAATATCTGCCCATTTAAAAAACTTTTTACGCGATTGACGCCCACTGGAAGAAACCACATTTTTGAAAAAGAGCATGTTGGGAATATAGTATTTTTTCAAATCTAAGCTAACCAGGCATTTATTACTCAATTTCAAATGTTCTCTCACGATTGGATATACAAGATCAAGTTCCTGACATGCTTCGTGGAAAGACTGTGCCTCATCGATCAACTTTTCAAGATCAGCTAATTTTAATTCAATTTCTGTTTCTATATCTTCAATTCCCCTTACCCTTAAAAGCCTTTTATATTCCCAAAATTTTAAGTATTTATCCTTACCTGATTTTTGAGTATTCATATTATTCATATCAGCCATACTTCTAAAAACAAATCCAAACAAAAAAGGGGCCAACCGTAACTCTCCTAACACTCGATTGTAACCCCCCGCTCCAACTAGCCTGACAACCCATTGTCACGAACAATATCAACCAACTTATTGAGATCCTCCTGATTCATTTTTTTCTGGATATAAACCAAAGAGGGTTGTGACTCATATACCCAAACAGATAGTGGTATTCTAGGAAGAATTTCTTGGTCAACTGCAGACTTCAATTTTGCTAACTGTTCTGGATCAAGCAGGCTGTCACGTCGAATGTTCTTGATGGCTCTAGTCTCCATAACCGCTATATACAAATCATTCAGTAACTTCCTCATCATCCGACCGCCATTATACAATGTGTCATTACATTGTTTATTAGCCATCATGCCTTTGATATTGAGAGTCTTAACGGCACATACAAAACTATCGTAATCCCGCAACAATTTAACCAGTTTGAAACCATAAGCCCGTAAAGCATTCAATCTGATATGAACAGGGTTATTGTTCTGAATCAAGGTAATCTTCATGCCGGCAGCGGCCAAACTATCAATCTGAGCATGAACCTGTTTTTTTACAGTCTCAAAAAATTCCTCAATTTCGGACATCTGTTTTTCAATCTGCAATAAACGACTTTGGGCATAAGGATTATCGGACATAGCCATACCGAACAACTCGTTACTGAGTGTCAGACCATATCTGATACCTGGCCAACGTGGGCCGTTTTTCTTGTTGTTATTGCCTTCCCACATACGAATACCTTGCTTGGTATGCATAAAAAAACCATCATCACCGGAAGAGGTCAAGCTGCCAATATTTTTAAACCGGTCGTTCTCAGAAGAAAGAATTTCATACTCCCCCCAAACCAAGTGATGTTTTCGACCTGTCTCCTTTTGAAGATGTTGCTTAAGCAGCAATTCATGGGCTTTAAACTCTTCCCACTGTTGGAACTGTTCGTCATCCTCAGTCAACTTTTGATTGACCTTACCCCCCAAAGCCAAAGCAGCACGAGCCATATCGTAACCGTCGCTGAAAGGTGACTGTTTTGTCGTGACTTTGAGTTCAAATTGTTGAGCGACGTGAATCGCACCAGGTTTGACAATATATCTCTGTTTCGCAAATTCCATTTTCAAATCCTATCAAGTTATCAGAAAGTTCTTGTAACGCCCCGTTACAGCTTTTCAAAGAAACATCATAAAATTGTCGTAAAACAAAAATAGATGAAATTTAATTTTATTGATTTATATATTATTAAACTTAAATATTACTTTTTAGCTTTAGCGAGAAACTTTTTCAAATTAGCGCGAGCAGCCTCAATATCCGAAGAATCCAGTTTTTGGATATTCTCTGAATTTTTTTGGTTTTCAAGAGATACCCGTAATTTCTGAGCTTGCTCACGATTGAATTTAACCTGCGGTGCAACAATGGCAGTAAAGTTACCTTGCGAAGCAAGTTGGCATAGTTTAGCTAAAAGGCCGAGTGGACTAGTAACTTCCTTTTTTTGCCCCTCTATCTCATCCAAGATTTCCTGCCTCAAAGCCCAGGAACTTTTTGAAAGATGTTTTGCAAAAATCAAATTTGCCTGTTGACGCATTTGCACGTTGAAGAGCCTTGGATAAATCAAATTAACATCAGCATCAACCACTACCACATGATCTTGTTTGGTAGAACATGACTTGTTGGGTTCGACAGTCATGTAGTTGTAGTTATAAACCCCTTTGTAATTTATATAATAAATAATCTGCCGATTCGACACTTCTGAACTTTCCCAATCGACGCTTGTGAATTTCCCACTATGACCTTTCTTAAAATTCCTATTCGACACTTCCGAATATTCCCTTTCGACACTTCTGAATGTCATATTAGAAAATAGGGGATCATCACTTTTAAAATTGCCCTGAAACCCTTTATCCAATCCATTTGGCCCTTTCCGCCAATCACATTTGGCCCTTTCCGCCAAACTGAGAATTTCACGTTTTTTGGTGTTATATGGATTGAAGCCGTCGTCCTGTTTGCCAGCAAGAAGTTTTTTGATGGCTCTAACAATATCGTGACCATTTACCAGTGTAAAAATACGGCGACTGGCCAAGAAATTCTTCTCATAAATGAGATTCAAATTCTTCAACCTACTTCGAGCTGTTAATTGAGATTTATAAGAGAGAGAGGTTCGTTCTTCCCAATCAGCAGCAGTCAAAGTAGCAAAGGCGTGACGTTGCAAATGTGGGTGTTGAGAAACCAAACCAACAGCATCATTTAAAACACATGACAACAATACAGCCGAGTTAATACAGCCTGTAAGAGAAACCAGGTCACGGTGATAAGCAATTCTCTTAGAAAAGTGCTTTCTAAAATAGAGGGAACTTGTGTTTTGCAAATCAGCCAGCGTAAGCCCAAATTGATCGTCAGTACCACTAGATTTCGCGATCATCTCAGCCATGGTATCCAAGTTCACTTTGATGGCCAAAGCAGCACCCACACCTTTACGGCATGTTTGAATAAGGTTTGTATCAAGAAGCCTATTCTTACAAGTGCGTTGCTCTCTCACTGTCAGACCCGTTTCGGCTTCCATCTGAGCAATAGATTTAAAAATCCAACCATCCCGTTCGGCAACCTCTTTGCTCACTCTTGTCCAATAAATCAACTGCGAAAGCATGGCTGCAGCCTTCAGAGAGCCTGTGATGTCAATCAAACAGCGATAGATGGCGACTCTTCGACTACCTTGCAAAGCTTGCCAGCATTGTGTCAGTTCAGAATTGAACACCTTCGGTGGGGGTAATTTTGTGGCCGTAACCATCACACACATCCGTTCAAATATTCAGAGGTAAGATCAGCAAGCATCTTCAAACTGTATCTACAACGACGCGCTGCCGGCATACCATCAACACAACTTTCAATTAAACCAAAAGAGGTTAATTCGGCAATAGCTCTTTCCTGTTGTCGCCTAGACAACATTGTTGAATGAAAAACATGCTTTTCAGCTGCATGAGTCCAAGGCGACCAGTCACCACGCTTACTCAAATCTTGATATTCAGCCTCACTTTGAAGAAACGACAAATACAAGACGGACACAAAAGAAAGTCCTCTGTCGGCCAATGTCTTCAGATGAAGTTTATTAATCGAAATAGGGGGCGCAACCATATCAAGTACATCGGTTGATTCACTATGTTTGCGTACCAATTCCTCAAACAGTGCATCATTCAAAGTAAATTGGGATTCGGTTGGTGCTACAGTTCTCCGATTGAGTAAAACACCTTTCTGCAGAAGACTACTCCGAATATTTCGCCACTGTTTCGCGGTGATACCTGCTTCATTAAACAACAGATCATTATTCAAGCTTACCCATTCGCCTGGCAGACATTTCTCGACAAACCAACTCAAAAAATATCCCTCGGATACAGAACCGACCGCTTGAGCAAACTGACGCACATATGTGGCTGGCTCTTCCCACAAAGCAACCAAGCCTCGCATGAAGTCATTGGTTGACATGCTTTTAGCAGGAACAAAACCAGTCTCATAATCGTAGGAAGTAGAAAAATCCATATACATGCTCATGCTCCAAAAAACTTTACATCGTTGATGATTGAATGTAACTGTGCAAGGCTATAGCCGGGGAATTCATCGATTAATTGCTGATAGCGAATAAAAATATCACTTTCTTTTTCTGACTTACTCCATGCCTTCAATACTTTGAGTCTAACCTCAATAGACGGCATAACAATTCGCCCTTTAACGACAGGAGTATTCAACTCCAAACGCATCTTTTTAATTTCTGCCGTAGAAATCAAGGAACATAAGTTCATGATCATTTGATTACTGGCCTTATGTTTCAACATCCATCGTAGCCGCTGCATTTGCTGGGAAAATCTTTGTTCGTGATTTTCCATTTCTGCAATTTTGTTTTGCAAAATTTTCAGATCAATAGAATAGGTCACGACATCGGGGCACATTGATGCCAATTTCTCAATTCGCTTTGGGTTCATCCGTTTGAGAGTATTCAAAACATCTTCATGTTCACGCGCGACCAAAGCATTGTAAGAGGCTTCTCGCGGCGTATTTGGCGCGGATGCCAATCTTGTCAATGCAAGATTCGTATAAACCGGATCTGTATTGAACAGTCGATATACGGGATTACTAATAAACGGCTTACGCATCACTCCTCACTCCCTCTATTTTTTAAATTGTTGTACTGTGTGCTCAAAGATAAAATTTCTACCACATTGGCGTGAAATTCATGCTCAGTATTTGTCTGCCAATTCAACACAGAGGCAATGATGTTCTCTTTGTGGCCAATGCCGCAGTTTGTATATTCGTCGTATTTGTCGGGATCTTCGTATGCAATACGAAGTTTTGAATCATTTTTCAGCGAAAGCAGGGGATTTGAGCTATCGCCAACATCAAACATGAAGTTATCGATACCGCAAAGCTTCCACAGGAATGTAAAAACATTGCCGGCTTCCTCATGCAAAACATCAATAGCATAGATTGCATTTTCGGCACTGGATCCTGAAATATGCTCAAATGCTGGATACTCGACATACCAACCGTATGCGAAGTCTTTGTGGGTTTTAAAGCAATCAGACAGGTTCACTTTGGCCAACAACTTGCGAACCGCAGAAAACAGTTTTTTGCTAGTTTGATCCAAAGTAACCTGATGATTCTGAACATCCAGGGCATCGAACCCTGTCTGTTCAGTTCCTTTCGGCTCATTCCCTGCATCAGTCTCTGGGCTATCTTCTTTAGCTGGCACAGATTTAATAGATGAATCCTCTGACTCAGTGTTTTTTTCAGATGCTTCTTTTTGATGCAAATTGAGATCTTGTTTGACAGCTGTTTCAGATTTGTTCTTATCAGATGAATTTTCTGTTTCAGGAAAGGCTTCAGCACCATATTCAAATTTGAATTTGTCGAGTACAAACTGACAAAGCTCATGTACGTCTAACTCTGTTGCAGAATATTGGTTATGCCACTGTTCCAGCACATCTGACCATAAATATTGGAAAGAATCGTCCAACTGAATTGATTTTGAAATTGAGAACAGGGTAGAGTGAAGCTTTTTTATTTCTTCTACTTTTGCATGGGAAAGTTTGAATGCGTATTCTTGCAGCTCCTGTAAATTATCAGAAGCAAAAAAGAACAGTCCCAGAGTTTTATGAGAAACCGTAAGGCCCTTATCAGAAAACATCACTTCCAGTTCGCGCAAAGAAAGTTTCCCTGAGTCAGATTCATCTTGGAAAATATCGCGAATTTCGGCGTATTTGCAGGCTTTATCCCAAAAACACATTTCAGCACGCAGTTCGTTTTCAACAAGGTGCGCAACCTGCAATGTAGTTTCGTCAGAGTAGGGGATGTAAATGCACGGCATCATACGGAAGCAGTTATCGCCAGTTTCTTCCAAGAGTTCGCGCAAGATTTTGAGACGGGTATTACCACCCTGTGCCAGTACATATTTACTTTCGCCAGGTCGCTGGGTAACGTGTACCGGTTGTTGAATACCTGAAGAACGGATGGACTCTTTGATGGCCGCGTAACTGGAAACATCATGTAAACGGCGTGGGTTTTTGTCAAAGAAATCGATTTCGCTGATTGGCAACGACATTAACATGCCGTGAGAAGGAGTATCCTCGAGGCCAAAACGCATATTTGTCTGTGCAGGGGTACCGATGTCCAGGCTCAAGGCTGCTTTAGTTTGGTCCAGATTCATGACTGTACCTCCTCTTGCAGCAGGCTGGCCATGTCATTGAAACAGCTTCCACGCAATTTTTTCTGTTCGATACCTGGGAAAATCTCATAAACAATACGGTGCATGATTTCATAAGCAGGCAACATCTTTGTAAGCTGTTTACGCTCATGACAATGAACGGGAACTCGTAAAGTAGTGGCTTCCTTATATGCTTTGGCGGCAGGAACAGCTACGCTTAACAATTTACGTCTATCGTCTAAGGTGTTGCTAAAGAAGTCTTTGATATGAGAGGCAACGAATTTTGCATCCTTGGTACGATCTTGTGCGTAGATGATGGCTCGTAATTGAGGCATTGGAATACGCATTGCTTCGCCTCTTTGCAGTCGCTTCAGCAGTTCTTGGGTACCAGTAAGGAACTCACGGGCACTCAAAACTTCGGGCATGATTGGACAGAGTAAGCATGAGGCAGCAAAGGCAGCTGTATCCAAGAGAGGGCCGACTGCACCTTGAGTATCAATCAAAACAACATCGTAGTTATTCTGAATGTATTGTGAATGTAGTTTGCTTCTCAGTAAAAAGGCACGGTCGGGACGAGAAGTTACTTCAGTCTCGACTAAAGCAGAAATGTTATTGGAAATAACGATGTCTAAATTTGGAAAAATGGTATTGGATATTGTTGAGCGGATGACTTCTTCGGTATTTTCACCGAGAAGCAATTCGACAATACCATTTGGAGCGCGGTGGCTTATTGGGTAGTATTTAGACAGTGATGGCTGAACGTCGCAGTCGATCATTAGGACGCGGAGTCCAATATCGGCGAGAACGCCGGAGACATTAGCAATGAGTGTTGTTTTGCCTACGCCGCCTTTGGTAGCGGCCGCAGACAATATTACGGGTGCGGACATAATATTTCCTTGTATAATCAAGGAACAACGTCAGCGTGAAGAGGTAATTCAAGATGCGAAGAATATGCTTAAATCATCTTGAATAGAAAATTTAACATAATATAAATTATGCGAACTTACACTGTTATGATGTAAAAGCCTTTTTCACAAATTATGGCCACAACCAAGCCCATGTGCTTCGGCCTTCGCCTTGCAGTAAAACTAAAGTTCGGCAAGCTGAGGCTGTATTCATGCATTCGAGACCGACTCCGTAAGTTGATAAGGCTGCGGCAATTTTGGGATGTATGAATTGTTGTTTCGCTCCGGTACCGATAATGATGACTTCAGGACGGTTTTCTGCTGCCTCAATTGCTGATACAAAAATTTGTTCGTTTAATTCTCCGATGGTCGCTTGAGGAATGATGCTAATTTTGCCACCTTGCCAGCAAATGGGTTTTGAGTATGTTTGTTCACCAATTTGCAATATGCCTTGCGAGGGTGAAAAAAATGATGTGGCTTCGGTAAGATGATTTTCTGTAATTTTCATGGTAATTCCTGTTTTTATGGCGGAACAATTTTTCAGACGGTCTCTGGAAACTTGCAAAAAAAGGTGCAAAATCAAGCAATATCAGGTAGGATTCAATGTTTGACCTTGTGCATTGATGCTTTGCTCTGAATTGACGATTGCAAGCGATTATAACAAGCCTTGGTTTTTCGTGATTATTTTAAAGTATCGGCTCAAAAGGAGACACAATGAAGCCAGTAAATATCGGTCTTTTAGGTTTGGGTACAGTCGGTGGCGGTACGGCTACTGTATTGCAGGACAATGCTGCGGAAATCAGCCGCCGTTTGGGACGTGAAGTCCGTATTTCTGCTGTTTGCGATTTGAGCGAAGAAAAAGCCAAACAAATTTGCCCGAATGCTGCTTTTATCAAAGACCCATTTGAGCTGGTTCAGCATCAAGATGTTGATGTTGTTGTTGAATTGTTTGGCGGTACCGGTATTGCCAAAGATGCGGTATTGAAAGCGATTGAAAACGGCAAACATATTGTTACTGCCAATAAAAAACTGCTGGCCGAATACGGCAATGAAATTTTCCCTTTGGCGGAAGAAAAAAATGTCATGGTGCAGTTTGAAGCTGCTGTTGCCGGCGGGATCCCCATTATCAAGGCTTTGCGTGAAGGCTTGGCTGCGAACCAAATCCGCAGTATCGCCGGTATTATTAATGGTACCAGCAACTTCATTCTGACTGAAATGCGTGAAAAAGGCAGCGCGTTTGCAGACGTATTGAAAGAAGCTCAGGCTTTGGGCTATGCAGAAGTTGACCCTACTTTTGACATCGAAGGTCATGATGCCGGCCATAAAATTACGATTATGAGCGCATTGGCATTTGGTACGCCGATGAACTTTTCTGCCTGCTATCTGGAGGGCATCAGCAAACTCGACAGCCGCGACATCAAATATGCTGAAGAACTCGGCTACCGTATCAAATTGTTGGGTATTACCCGTAAAACCGACAAAGGCATCGAGTTGCGCGTACACCCTACTCTGATTCCTGAAAGCCGTCTGTTGGCTAATGTGAACGGTGTGATGAATGCCGTCCGTGTCAATGCCGATATGGTTGGTGAAACCTTGTATTATGGTGCAGGCGCCGGTGCATTGCCGACTGCTTCTGCCGTGGTTGCCGATATTATTGATATTGCCCGTCTGATTGAAGCGGAAACTGACCACCGTGTCCCTCACTTGGCATTCCAACCTTCACAAGTTCGAGCGCAAAATATTCTGCCTATGGATGAAATTACCAGCGGCTACTATCTGCGCGTTCAAGCAACTGACGAGCCGGGTACTTTGGGTCAAATTGCCGCCCTCTTGGCCAAAGAAAATGTTTCTATCGAGGCTTTGATTCAAAAAGGTGTGATTGATCAAAGTACTGCCGAAATCGTGATTTTGACTCACACAACTGTGGAACGTAATGTCAAACGCGCTATCGCAGCGATTGAGGCACTGAGCTGCGTAGATGCTCCGATCACCATGATCCGCATGGAAAGCCTGCATGACTGAGCAACAAACAGACAAGCCGTCTGAAGAACAATTGGCGGCCAGAAAGAAAGCCAAGGCAAAAATCCGTACCATCCGCATTTGGGCATGGGTAATTTTGTCTTTGCTGGCGCTGACCGCCCTGCTCTCGCAATGCGCCATGAACAAGCCGCAGATGAAACAAAATGTGGTGGAGTCTTGCGTGAAAAATATTCCTTTCGCTGAAAAATGGCAAGCTGATTTGAAGGCAAAAGGTTTGGATGCGCAAAACGAGAAATTGGCTCAAGACTATTGTGTCTGCATGTGGGATCAGCCTTTAAGCAAACTCTCTGACGAGCAAATCCGAACCTTCGGTAAAATCAGCCCTGAGGAGCAACTAAAACTTTTGGGTGGCGCGGAAGCCTTTGAGGCACGCGATAAGCAATGTGTGGCTGATTTAAAAGCTGAATAAACCAATATCGGTTTAAACCAAAGATACAAGGCCGTCTGGAATTCCAGACGGCCTTTCTTATATTAATTAAATAATAATAGGAATTGATTTCATTATATTTTAAGTTTAAGATAGCTTGGTTAATTGCTTTTCTATGGTTGTTGCCATGCGTTACCATTTTCCTATTGCCGTTGATATTTATGATTTTTTGTATACCGGCCGGTTTGACTATCTGGAAATCGGACAATCGGCAGAGTCTATTTTGCAGATGTTTCCTGCACCTGATTGCGTCCCTAAAGGCTTGTTGGTACAAAAAGGCTGGAATATTTGGCTTTATGGCGACATCGAGCTGCATTTCTCCGACAATCGGCTGACTCAGATTCGTGCTGATTTTCAACCTGATGCTGCATTAAGCGGCGGCCGTTGGGTAAAGTTGAATCCGTGGTTTTTCGCAAATGGCTGCCTTGATGTGTATGCCGTCATTCAACGTTTGGTGCAACGCAATATCGATTTTATTAAAACGGAAACGCATACCAATTTAATTTTACACTTGCAAAGCGGGGTTGAATTGATTTTTGAAAAATGTCGGGGCATGCAACTTGCCTCGTTCCGCAAACAAAAAGCCTCCCTGCCCTACTGGGCGCGCGAAACAGCTTCTTAAATAAACAATGCCGTCTGAAAACATCATTTCAGACGGCATTATCAGTTACAAACCATTCAATAATTGTCGGATTTTGGTCATTGTCATAGAAACCTGTTCGTTACAGCCTTCATTCCCTTTCCCATTATCAAAACAATCAATGCTGCTGACGCTGCAAAAGTGGGCATAGGCCATTTTCAACTCCCTGGCCAAAACGGCTTCTGGCATACCGGTCATCCCGAGTACATCTACGCCATCGCGGCGATAACGGGCAATTTCGGCATGGGTCGGGCGGCGCGGGCCTTGCAGGCAGCCATAAACGGCGGCGTCGTAAATCGGCACATTGTGTGCTTTTGTGATGTTCAATAATTCTTGCCGCAACTCATTGCTATAAGGGTTGAAAAAATCGGTATGGACGACCGGGCATTCTTGGCCTTCAAAAAAGGTATCTTTGCGGCCATAGGTATAGTCGATCAAATTGTCCGGCAGCACCAGGCTGCCGTTTTCAAAATCAGGATTGATGCCGACGACTGAAGAAATGGCAATAATGTTTTCAACGCCTAAAGAGTGCAACGCCCAGATATTGGCGCGGTAGTTGATTTCATGCGGCGCGATGGTATGGCTGAAGCCGTGTCGGGCAAGGAAAACAATGTCCAAACGCCCCAACCTGCCGAATAAAATAGGACTGCTGGTTAAACCGTAAGGGGTACGGACGATTTTTCGTTCGGTAATTTCAAGCTCCGGCAGTTTGGTCAAGCCGCTGCCGCCGATAATGGCTAACATATAGACTTCCTTTATTATCAATGGCCGTCTGAAACTTGGATTTCAGACGGCCTTAATATCATCGATTTATTTATGTTTGTAGAAATGGCTGCCGAAATAGGCAGATGCACCTTCACGCAATATAACCAGCGTCACGGCGGCAAGCGGCAGGCCGGCAAGCATACCGACAAAACCCATCAGTTGTCCGAAAGCCATCAACGAGAAAATCACCCAGAACGGAGACAAACCGATGCGGTCGCCGACGATTTTAGGCGTAATGAAAAAGCTTTCCAAGAATTGTCCGACACCGAATACAGCCCAGACCATCAACAAACCCTGCCATGAGCCATATTGCAAAAGCGCGGCAACTGTTGCCAGCAAAAGGCCGGTAAATGCACCCAAATACGGAATAAATACCAAAATACCGGCAATCATACCGATGGCAAAGCCGGAATCCAAACCGACCAGCATCAAGCCCAAGCCATAGACCAAGCCCATAATCATCATCACCATCAGCTGGCCGCGCAGAAACTCGCCCAAAACTTCATCCATATTGCCGCTGATACGCGTGTAAGTTTCGATAAAACGGCGCGGAACCAATTTGCTGATTCCGGAAGACCAGCGTTTCCAATCCAACAAGAAGTAATACAGCAGCAAAGGTAACAACACCAAATTGCTGACGCCGCTGATCACGTTGCCGCTTTGACGCATCAAGGTAGGAATCCATTCTTTGAGCGTATTGCTCAACTCATCCGTATGCGACTGCAACCATGCGATGATTGATTCTTGATCGATTTGAATATAATCCCCGCTGACGCTGTTGAGCCACGGCAGCAATTTGTTTTGAACAAAGCCTACGATTTGTGGCAGGCGTTCGGCCAGATTGTTAAACTGGTTCAACAACATAGGCACGATAATCAGCACCAACGACAGCAATATCAGCAAAGCCAGTGCCATAATAATCATAGAGGCCGGCGCGCGACGGATACGCTTCAGTTGCAGCCACTCGACCAAGGGATTCAAAACATAGGCCAAAACGGCGGCTACGATAAACGACGTCAAAACATCGCCCAAGGCATATAAAAGCCAAATAAAGGCTGCGATGACGCAAGCCATAATAATCCACGGTTTTACACTGCGCGCTTTCTTTTGATACATAAAAAGGTATTTCCCAATTGATGTTTAAGGTTTTCGAAATAAATAAGCAGTATAACAGATTCACAAAGGCCGTCTGAAAGCGCGACGGCTATTAAGATAAAATAAAAATTGTTGACAATAATGCCAAAAAATTCAGCCTGAATCCTCCAATTTAAGATAAAATACGCTCCGACAATCTACCCATACCCGAATAAGGAAATCCAATGAGCACTTCTTTGAGCTATCGTGACGCAGGCGTGGATATCGACGCAGGCGATCAACTGGTCGAAAACATCAAACCTTTTGCCAAGCGTACTATGCGCCCTGAAGTGTTGGGTGATTTGGGCGGTTTCGGCGCTTTGGTCGAAATCGGCAAAAAATACAAAAATCCGGTATTGGTTTCCGGTACGGACGGCGTCGGCACCAAGCTGAAACTGGCATTCGACTGGGACAAACACGATACCGTCGGCATCGATTTGGTTGCCATGAGCGTCAACGACATTTTGGTTCAAGGTGCAGAACCTTTGTTCTTCTTGGACTATTTCGCTTGCGGCAAGCTGGATGTTGCCCGCGCGACTGATGTGATTAAAGGTATTGCTCAAGGTTGCGAAGAATCCGGTTGCGCTTTGATTGGCGGTGAAACTGCCGAAATGCCGGGCATGTATCCCGAAGGCGAATACGACTTGGCCGGTTTTGCCGTCGGCGTGGTTGAAAAAGAACGCGTGATTAACGGCCGCAGCATTCAGGCCGGAGATGTTGTTTTGGGCTTGGCTTCCAACGGCGCACACTCCAACGGCTACTCCTTGGTACGCAAAATCATCGAGCGCGACAATCCTGATTTGGACGCGGAATTCGACAACGGCAAAACCTTGCGCGAAGCCATCATCGCTCCTACCCGCCTGTATGTGAAACCTATTCTTGCCGCTTTGGAAAAATTTACCATTAAAGGCATGGCCCACATTACCGGCGGCGGCATTACCGAAAACGTACCTCGCATTTTGCCTGAAAATACCGTTGCGCAAATCGATGCCAAAGCGTGGGAATTGCCTAAATTGTTCCAATGGCTGCAAAAAGCGGGCAATGTGGAAACCCAAGAAATGTACCGTACGTTCAACTGCGGTATCGGCATGGTCGTTATCATTGCCAAAGAAGATGCCGATGCGGTACAGGCATTCTTGAGCGAACAAGGCGAAACCGTTTATCGTTTGGGCGTTATTCGTGAACGCAACGGCGACGAGCATCAAACCCAAGTGGCTTGATTTGAGATGCAATGAAAAAGTGCGGATGATGAATCCGCACTTTTTTATTTACACTACCCTAGCCTACTTCTTCCAAAAATCCTGCCAACTGTGCCGTATCGTGGGCAATCATCAGCTCTTCATTGGTTGGCACAACCAAAACAGCCGGAGAAGAACCTGTCGGGCTGATAATGCCTGAATTGCCGTAGCGTTTTTCCATATTGGCTTTGGTGTCGATGTGCAGACCCAAGAAATCAAGATAAGAAACGGTTTTGGCACGGATGTTACGTGAGTTTTCGCCGATACCGCCGGTGAATACGAGTGCGTCAACGCCGCCACAAGCCACAGCCATCGAAGCAATATATTTGGCAAGGCGGTAAGTCATTACTTCCAAAGCCAAACGAGCGCCTTCATGGCCTTCGTCCGCCGCGATTTCCAAAGAACGGCAGTCGTTGGAAAGTTCGGAAATACCGAGCAATCCTGATTTTTTGTTCAACATTTCATCAACTTGGGCAACATCCAAACCGGCATGGGAAGTCAGATAGCTGTATACGCCCGGATCGATGTCGCCGCAACGGGTACCCATCACCAAGCCTTCAATCGGCGTGAAGCCCATACTGGTGTCAACGGATTTGCCGTTTTTAATGGCGGTAATGGATGCGCCGTTGCCTAAGTGGGCAATAATCATGCGGATGTCTTCCAGCGGTTTGCCCAAGATGCGTGCGGCTTCAGGGGCAACGTAACGCATACTGGTGCCGTGGAAACCGTAGCGGCGGAAAGCGTATTTTTTGCGCAATTCACGCGGCACGGCGTAAGTGTAGGCACGCTCCGGCATGGTTTGGTGGAACGAAGTATCCATCACGCCGACATTGGGCAGGCCCGGGAAGTGCTCTTGCGCGGCCAAAATACCGTTGATATTGGCAGGGTTGTGCAGCGGAGCGAGCGGAATGCAGGCATTGAGTTCATCCATTACCGCTTGGTCGATCAAAACAGATTCATTATATTTCTCGCCACCGTGTGCGATGCGGTGGCCGATGGCTTTAATGCGGTCGTGCAAGCCGTGTTTTTCAAGCTCTTTCAACAGCATACCTACGGCACCGGCATGGTCGTTACGGCCGATCAAAGCTGTTTGGCATTTTTTGCCGTCTTTGCTGAACGTAATAACTGCTTCGGGCGTACCCAAACGTTCGCCGAGACAGCTTAAGAGAACTTTGCCGTTTTTACGGTCGATAACGGCACCTTTGAGTGAAGAGCTGCCGCAGTTCAGAACAAGAATGAGTTGGTTGGACATGGTGTTTCTCCTTTGAATTTTTGATTGTTTTTTTGGCTTCAGGCCGTCTGAAAAGAGCAAAAACATTTGAGAGCTTTCCAGATTGCCTTTGGTTTGGTGTTTAGTCAGGCTTCATGCCCAACCCTAATCTCCATTGCAGGTATCGCTACCTGACTAAAATTTGCTTATTTGGTTTTCAGACGGCCTTGTTTAATGGCGTGGCCGTCTGAAAACTTAAAAGCAATCTTCCGGCACTCGGACTTGTCCTTCCATAATCACGCGTGCGCTACGGCTCATGACTGCTTTGGTGGCCGTCCATTGTCCATCCTGACATTCGGCGGCTGCACCGACACGCAGTGTGCCTGACGGATGGCCGAAACGGACTTCTTTACGCGCTCCGCCTCCGGCTGCAAGGTTGACCAGCGTTCCGGGCACAGCGGCGGCGGTAGCGATGGCGACTGAAGCGGTACCCATCATGGCGTGGTGCAATTTACCCATGCTCAGCGCGCGTACCAACAAGTCGATGTCTGCCGCTTTGACGGTTTTGCCGCTTGAAGCGGTGTAATCGGCCGCAGGGGCGACAAAAGCGACTTTCGGAGTATGGGCGCGGGTGGCGGCTTCGGATACATCGCTGATCAAGCCCATTTTCAGCGCGCCATACGCGCGGATGGTTTCAAATTTTTCCAAAGCCGCAGTATCGTTGTTGATGTCGTCTTGCAACTCTTTGCCTGTATAGCCCAAATCTGCAGCGTTGAGGAAAATGCTTGGAATACCGGCATTGATAAGCGTGGCTTTCAGACGGCCTATATTCGGCACATCAATTTCATCAACCAAATTGCCGGTTGGGAACATACTGCCTTCGCCGTCGGCTGGATCTAAAAATTCGATTTGTACTTCGGCTGCCGGGAACGTTACGCCGTCAAGCTCAAAATCGCCCGTTTCCAAGACTTCGCCGTTTTGCATCGGCACATGGGCAATAATGGTTTTGCCGATGTTTTTCTGCCAGATTTTGACGGTACACAGGCCGTCTGAAGGGATTTTGGATTTATCGACCAAACCTTGTTCGATGGCAAATGCGCCCACGGCGGCGGTCAGATTGCCGCAGTTGCCGCTCCAATCGACAAAAGGTTTGTCGATGGAAACTTGTCCGAACAAATAATCGACATCGTGATCGGAACGTTCGGATTTGTCCAAAATTACGGCTTTGCTGGTGGACGAACTGGCATTGCCCAAACCGTCAATCTGTTTGCCGTAAGGGTCGGGACTGCCGAGTACGCGCAAGAGGATTTTGTCGCGAGCCTCGCCTGCTTCCTGCGCCGCGGCCGGCAGATCAGTGCGTTTGAAGAAAATGCCTTTAGATGTACCGCCGCGGTAGTAAACGGCTGGAATTTTAATTTGCGGCATTTCGAGTTCTCCTTTGTATTTCTAGTATGGTTTTTTCAAACGGCCTCTCAAACATTCGAGGCCGTCTGAAAACCTTTTTGAGCATAGCCCGGGCATTTTGACGATGCCCGATTTACCTTACGCTGCATTCCCTTCCAAAAAATCCTGTGCAAACCGTTGCAGCACGCCGCCGGCTTCGTACACCAGCACTTCCTCTGCGGTATCGAGGCGGCAGGTCACGGGGACTTCGACGGTTTCGCCGTTTTTGCGGTGAATGACTAAGGTCAGGTCGCCTCGCGGTTTGCGTTCGCCGACCACGTCGTAGGTTTCCGTGCCGTCCAGTTGCAGGGTGTGGCGGTTGGTGCCGGATTTGAATTGCAGCGGCAAGACACCCATGCCGATGAGGTTGGTGCGGTGGATGCGCTCGAAGCCTTCGGCGGCGATGGCTTCCACGCCCGCCAGCCGCACGCCCTTCGCCGCCCAGTCGCGGCTGGAGCCTTGTCCGTAGTCCGCGCCGGCAATGATGATGAGCGGCTGTTTGCGGTTCATATAGGTTTCGATGGCTTCCCACATGCGCATGGTTTCGCCTTCGGGTTCGACGCGGGCGAGCGAGCCTTGGCGCACGCTGCCGTCTTCGTTTTTCACCATTTCGTTAAACAATTTGGGATTGGCGAAGGTGGCGCGTTGGGCGGTGAGGTGGTCGCCGCGGTGGGTGGCGTAGGAATTGAAGTCTTCTTCGGGCAAACCCATTTTTGCCAAATATTCGCCTGCGGCACTGCTGGCCAAAATCGCATTGGACGGCGAAATGTGGTCGGTGGTGATGTTGTCGGGCAAAATCGCCAGCGGACGCATACCTCTTAATGTGCGTTCCCCTGCCAATGCGCCTTCCCAGTAAGGTGGGCGGCGGATGTAGGTGGACATCGGACGCCAGTCGTACAGCGGACTCGGGGCCTTTTGCGCTTTGCCGGTGTCGAACATCGGTACATACACGTCGCGGAACTGCTGCGGTTTCACATATTCGGCAACGACGGCATCGATTTCTTCGTCGGTCGGCCAAATGTCTTTCAGGCGGATTTCGCGGCCGTCTGAAACGCCGAGTACGTCGTTTTCAATATCGAAACGGATGCTGCCTGCCAGCGCGTAGGCAACGACCAACGGGGGCGAAGCGAGGAAAGCTTGTTTCGCATACGGATGGATACGGCCGTCGAAGTTGCGGTTGCCCGACAGTACGGCGGTGGCGTACAAATCACGGTCGATGATTTCTTTTTGGATTTTCGGATCCAGCGCGCCGCTCATGCCGTTGCAGGTGGTGCAAGCGAAGGCGACGATACCGAAGCCGAGTTTTTCCATTTCAGGCAACAAGCCTGCTTCTTTCAAATAGATTTCAGCCACTTTCGAGCCGGGGGCGAACGAAGATTTCACCCAAGGTTTGCGTTTCAAGCCGAGGCGGTTGGCATTGCGTGCCAAGAGCGCGGCGGCGACAACGTTGCGCGGATTGGAAGTATTGGTACAGGAAGTAATCGCGGCAATAATCACTGCGCCGTCAGGCATTTGGCCGTCTGAAGGCTCTTCGTAAGGTTTAGCCAAGCCTTTGCTGGCCAAATCGGTGGTCGCAAAACGGGCATGCGGGTTGCTCGGGCCTGCCATATTGCGCGTTACGCTGCTCAAATCAAACTTCAACACGCGCGGATAAACGGCGGTTTTCAAGGCATCTGCCCACAAACCTGCGGTTTTGGCATAGGTTTCCACCAATTTCACCTGTGCGTCGTCGCGTCCGGTCAGTTTCAAATAATCAATGGTTTGCTCGTCGATGGCGAACATTGCGGCAGTCGCGCCGAACTCAGGGGTCATGTTGGAAATGGTTGCGCGGTCGCCGATCGACAGGCTTCTTGCACCTTCACCGAAAAACTCGACAAATGCACCAACCACGCGCTCTTTACGCAAGAATTCGGTCAGTGCCAACACGATGTCGGTGGCAGTAATGCCCGGCTGGCGTTTGCCGGTCAGCTCAACGCCGACGATATCGGGTAGGCGCATCATGGACGCGCGACCCAACATCACGGTTTCGGCTTCCAAACCACCCACGCCTACGGAAATAACGCCCAATGAATCGACGTGCGGCGTATGTGAGTCAGTACCGACGCAGGTGTCGGGGAATGCCACGCCGTTTTTGACTTGAATAACCGGAGACATTTTTTCCAAGTTGATTTGGTGCATAATGCCGTTGCCTGCTGGAATCACGTCCACATTTTCAAAGGCGGTTTTTGTCCAGTTGATAAAGTGGAAACGGTCTTCGTTGCGCCGGTCTTCGATTTCGCGGTTTTTGCGGAAGGCATCGGGGTCGTAGCCTCCGCATTCAACGGCCAGAGAGTGGTCGACGATAAGCTGGGTTTGCACCACCGGATTCACTTTGGCAGGATCGCCGCCTTTTTCGGCAATTGCATCGCGCAGACCTGCCAAATCCACCAACGCTGTCTGACCCAGAATATCGTGACACACCACGCGCGCCGGATACCAAGGGAAGTCGATTTCCTGTTTTCCCTCAATCAGCTGGCCCAGCCAGCTTTGCAGCGTAGGCAGGTCGACTTTGTCTGCGCGGTTGACCAAGTTCTCAGCTAAGATGCGGCTTGTATAAGGCAGCTTGTCGTAAGAGCCTGGTTTGATGTCTTCACACGCCTGACGCGCGTCGTAATATTCCAAATCCGTACCGGGCAAAGCTTTACGGTAGCGTTGGTTGGCAGTCATGTCGGTTCTCCTAAATCTATTCTTTTTTTGGTTTTGGGGTTTCAGACGGCCTGTTGATTCGGACCTTCAGGCCGTCTGAAACCATAAATTCGGTTTTATTGCTTGTGATTTGAAATCTATTCGCGGTATGAAAAAAAATTGCCGCTCTGCTACCATCATTCCCGTATAGACGGAAATCCAAACTTAAATCTTTCAGCACTCTTTACAGCAGAACATTTCAACTTTTGAATTTCTGCCTGTATGGGAATGACGACAGCAGAGCAGCATGTTTTCCAAACGGCCGGCTCTCTCTCTCGCATACTGCACTAGGCCGTCGAAAAACGAAAACTTAATTTATTCATTGTTTTCAAACGGCATTTCGAGATGGGGCGGGCTGGCGGCCCACCCTGCTGTTACGCGTATCAGCGGTTTTCAATCTCCACGAATGCCAAATCTTCAGGGCCTGTGTAGTTTGCGCTCGGACGGATGATTTTGCCGTCTTTGCGTTGCTCGAGAACGTGTGCGCTCCAACCGGTTGTACGGGAAATCACGAACAGCGGTGTGAACATAGCGGTCGGTACGCCCAATTTTTGGTAGGAAACGGCGGAGAACCAGTCCAGATTCGGGAACATTTTTTTCTCTTCCCACATCACGCTTTCCAAACGTTCGGCAATGTCAAAGAGGCGCATATCGCCGGTTTCTTTGCTCAAACCGCGTGCCACTTCTTTAATGACAACGTTGCGAGGGTCGGAAATGGTGTACACCGGATGACCAAAACCGATCACGATTTCCTTGCGGCCGATGCGTTCGCGGATGTCGGCTTCGGCTTCATCGGCATTGCGGTAGCGTTTTTGGATGTCGTAGGCAACCTCGTTCGCGCCGCCGTGTTTCGGACCTTTCAACGCGCCGATTGCACCGGTAATGCTGGAGTACATATCAGAGCCTGTACCGGCAATCACGCGGGCGGTAAAGGTGGAGGCGTTGAACTCATGCTCCGCATACAGAATCAGTGAAACGTGCATGGCTTTAATGTGTGATTCGCTTGGACGTTTGCCGTGCAACAGGTGCAGGAAATGGCCGCCGATGGTGTCTTCGTCGCTTTCGACTTCAATGCGTCTGCCGTTGTGCGAATATTGATACCAATACAACAAGATGCTGCCGAGGCTGGCGATCAGTTTATCAGCGATGTCGCGCGCTTCACTTTCCGGATGGCTTTCGCGTTCGGGATGAACGCAGCCCAGCATGGATACGCCGGTACGCATCACATCCATCGGATGGGTATGTGCAGGCAGGCTTTCCAACACTTTAATCACACGGATAGGCAGGCCGCGCATGGATTTGAGCTTGGTTTTATAAGCGGCCAACTCGAATTTGTTGGGCAGATGGCCGTGAATCAGCAGGTGGGCGACTTCTTCAAACTCGCATTTTTGTGCCAAGTCCAAGATGTCGTAACCGCGATAGCTCAAATCGTTGCCGGTACGGCCGACGGTACACAATTCGGTATTGCCCGCCGCAACGCCGGAAAGCGCAACGGATTTTTTCGGTTTGAAAGTCGGGGTTTGAGTAGTTTCAGTCATGGTATTTCTCCTTTGTATTTTTATGGGTTTTATTTTTCAGACGGCCGATGCGGATTTATTGAAAGGCCGTCTGAAAGCGGTTACTTATTTTTGAAACAATTTATCCAGTTTTTGCTCGAAGGCATGATAGTTCAGATGCTCGTACAGCTCGGCACGGGTTTGCATACTGTCAACCACCGCCGCCTGAGTGCCATCGCGCATAATCGCTTCATAAACATTCAAAGCAGCTTTGCTCGCGGCGCGGAACGATGACAGCGGATACAACACCAGCGATACGCCGTTTTCAGCCAGCTCGCTTTGGGTATAAAGCGGCGTTGCACCAAATTCGGTAATGTTCGCCAACACAGGGACTTTCACCGCGTCCGCAAATTGGCGGTACATGTTCAAATCGGTCATGGCCTCAGGGAAAATCATGTCCGCACCGGCTTCCACGCAAGCTTGGGCGCGTTCGATGGCGGCATCCAAACCTTCCACCGCCAGCGCATCGGTACGCGCCATAATCACGAAGTTCTCATCAACGCGGGCATCGACGGCAGCTTTGATACGGTCGACCATTTCATCTTTAGAAACAATGGCTTTGTTCGGACGGTGGCCGCAGCGTTTTTGCGCTACCTGATCTTCGATATGAACTGCTGCAACACCGGCGCGTTCAAAGTTGCGAATCGTACGAGCGATATTGAACGCTCCGCCCCAACCCACATCGATGTCCACCAGCAAAGGCGTATCCACATTGTCCGTAATCCGCCGCGCATCAATCAGCACATCTTCCATTGTAGTAATACCCAAATCAGGAATGCCGCAAGAACAGGCTGCTACGCCGCCGCCAGACAGATAAATCGCCTTGAAACCGCTTTGGGTGGCCAATCGCGCAAAATAAGCATTGACGCAACCGACGACGGCAAGAGGATTCGATTCTTTCACGGCTTGACGGAAACGCGCTCCGGCAGAGTGTTGGCTCATCATATTTCTCCTTTATAGACTTTTATCAGTATCAATCGGCCGGTTCGGTTTTCTCCAAACCAGAAACGAACCGTTTAAAAAGAAACAATCGTTTCAAAAACTGTTTTCAGACGGCCTGTAAAATTTCCATTATCAACCATCTAAAAATTTAAAATCAATAAAAACAAATAGTTATTAAAAATATTGAATACAATAAGGCTGAAGCGGAGGTATTTGTTTTTTAAATATTATTAATCAGTATATGAATGCAACAGGGGAAAGAAGTTTTAAAACCCGAAGTGTTTGTGGGAATGCGGAAACTGGATTCGGGTTGAGAGCCTTCAGACCGCCGCGACTGGCAATAAGCAGACGACGACGGGATCGGCGGAGAGGGGAGAAAATCTATAACAAGAGAGAGTGGTTTGATACAGATTCATGATGATGTTCCTTTGTAGTGCGATGTAGTTTTTATTTATGGAAACAAATTTAAAAAATAAAACCGGTCTTGTCAAACACTTTTTTCAAAAAAATTATAAAAAATTCAGTTATTAATAAACGATTTTTTTGCAACAAACATAAAAAACGGACAGTCCCTGCCACATCAAACCCTGATGTAGCCTGGCTTCTGTCCGTTTTGTATTTTGGGTTTATAGTCAGAATGATTGTAAACAATCCATCAAAAAATAATTTATAATTGATTCATTTATAAGGAATTTTTAAATACGTTATCAAAAAAATTAGATTTTTTTAGCCTATGGCCGTTCAGACGGCCTCTATCGGATGGCTACTTCGCGCTAAATGCCGTCTGAAAAGTCTGTTTGCCGACGGTAATATCGGCAGTGTAATCATGGCGGCCTTCGACGCAAAACGGCAAGCGGATTTGCAAAGCCTGCCAGCTTTGCGGAGATCGTTGCGCCAGATTATAGCGGTTGAAGCCCATGTCCATGTTTTTCATACTGAAACTGATACTGACCGCCCCTGTATTTTGCGGAACATTCTCTATCACGATATCAAACGGCTCGTGCGTATTGATGGATGTCGCACGCACTTTTGAACCGTCAGGCAGGACGCAGCCTTGTATTAAATTACATTCGACTACTTTCGTTTTTGATTGCTGTTGCTGCCACCAATCTAAGAGCAGCAGTTTGGCTGCCGCAAACACAATCAGTAAAACAGCGGCAATCAAAAGCTTTTGATTTTTACTCATTTCAGACGGCCTCAATGTCATTATCGGTCAAAACGGCATGCGCACCCATACTCTGCCACTGTTCGCGATAAATGGAAACCAGACTTTCCGGAGCTGCCACAATCAGCGGCATCGCCACGCCTTGCGCCAAAATATCCGCAACTTGCCCGGCGGCCGCTTCGTCAGCCACTTTCCAAACAACGGCATCCGCATTTTGCACCTGCCGCCATTGTTCGGCATTTTCAATGATTGGCCACACACTGGACGCTTCTTGCGGCTTGCCTTGTTGCCAATCGGCAAATTCCAGCAATACGGCAGATGCGGTTTGATGAGCCAATCCATATGGCGCAACATGATATTCGCCCATGCTGTTTTGACCGCTGAAGCCGCTTTTCAGACGGCCTTGAAGCCGGCGCGGAATGGATAGGGAGCGTAACAATGCGCTATTGGCTGGCAGCATCGGCGCAACGGTAAAATCCCCTGCTTTTTGCCATGCCCATTTCTGCCCTTCCCTCGATTGGATTTCGCCCGCCCATTGGTCGGCTTCCACCCATAAAAAATGCAGGCGTACATGTGCGTGTTCGTAGGAATGGACTTTGGTCAGCCACGGCGTAGCGGCAAGGATACGGATGCCGAGTTCTTCTTCAAATTCGCGTTGCAAAGCTTGAAAATCGCTTTCGCCGGCTTCCACCTTGCCGCCGGCAAATTCCCAATAGCCGGCATACGGCTTGCCCTCCGGGCGGGAACTGAGCAGGTAGCGGCCGTTTTGGTCGAGCAAAATTCCGGCAACCACTTGCACCAAGGGACGTGTGTCTTCAGTCATCATGAGATTATTCTTAATATGCGGCAGGCGGCGACACCTGCCGATTTATGCGTAAAAAAAACGATGTCGGGCCTATGCGCCCGACTTTTAACAAATATCCAATCCTTCAGGCCGTCTGAAAAGGATGTTCTATTCCAGAATACTTAAATCCGGCCTTATTTTTCCGCAATGACAAAAGCCATGACGGTATCTTCTTCATCGCTCATGCTCAGATGACAGCCGCGGATGCCCTGCTCTTCCAGCCATTTGCTCAAAGCCGGTGCAAAAAACAATTCAGGCTTGCCCAATGCGTCATGCCCGACACCGATATTGCGGAAGGACACCACGCCGCGTATGCCCGTCCCGACGGCTTTGGCAAAAGCCTCCTTGGCGGCAAAGCGTTTGGCAAGATAGTTGACCGGTTTGCCTGCCTGCGGAAACTCCAACAGCTCTTCCGGACTAAGAATGCGTTGCGCAAATGCCAGTCCGAATTTTTTGTTCAGGCGGATAATGCGTTTGAGGGAAACAATATCCGTGCCTATTCCGTAAATCATGGGTCTGCTCCTTGTTTAAATAGTCAGGCCGTCTGAAAATGCGGCTACCGGCCAAAGCAAACCGCTTTAGCCGGTATGGCTGATGCCCTTAAGGCAGCATTCTTGCCCTGAACATGACTTCCTTCATTTGGCGGACCGCTTCAGGCAGGCCGAGGAAGAGTGCTTGGGAAATCAGAGAGTGGCCGATGTTCAGCTCGCGGATGGCGAGAATTTGGGCAATCGGCGTTACGTTGTGAATGGTCAGGCCGTGTCCGGCGTTGACGATCAAGCCCAAATCGCTGGCGTAATGCGCACCGTTTTGAATGCGCTCGAATTGTTTCATCTGCTCGGCATGGCCGTGTGCATCGGCATACGCACCTGTGTGCAACTCGATAACGGGTGCGCCGACATCATGGGCGGCTTGGATTTGCGCGTTGTCGGCATCGATAAACAAGGACACGCGGATGCCAGCGTCGGTCAGGATTTTGGTGAACTCGGCCACTTTATCCTGTTGCGCCAATACGTCCAAACCGCCCTCGGTGGTTACTTCTTGGCGTTTTTCAGGCACGATGCACACATCTTCCGGCATGACGTTGAGCGCGTTTTCCAGCATTTCTTCGGTCAGCGCCATTTCCAAATTCAGGCGCGTGCGGATGGCGTTTTTAACGGCAAACACGTCCGCATCTTTAATATGGCGGCGGTCTTCACGCAAGTGCATGGTAATCAAATCTGCGCCGTGGGTTTCCGCAATCAGCGCCGCTTCGACAGGGCTGGGATAAATCGTACCGCGCGCATTGCGGACGGTGGCAATATGGTCGATGTTTACGCCTAACAACATAATAATGTCCTTTCTTTAAAGTTTCAGACGGCCTGAGCCTGCTCATATCAAAGGCCGTCTGAAAAATTCAACTGCCCAAACCAAACTGCTGCAACTGCTGCAAAACCTGCCGAGACTTGATGCCCTCGGGCAGAAGGTTGTCAATCAAAAGCCGTGTTACTTTCAAAGCCTGCCTCAGACTTTCCTGATGAACAAAGCTGCCTTCCCTCAAATCGATTAACGTCGCGCCCGATACGGCAACGCCTTTATTGAGCGCGTGAAAGCGGTCGGCCTCTGCCAAGGTTACCACAGCCTCCTCCGGCGTGAGCCAATACGTTTCTTCGCCGTTGATTTCATTACCGTTGCCATCATGGAATAAATCGGGGGCAAAGCCCAAGCGTGTCAGCAGCATCCATTCAAAACGGCGCAATGCGGCAATGTGGTTGGCCTCGCAACAAATGGTTTTCATGGTTTCCGCCAAAACATCGTAAAGCTCGGGCAACGGGTCTTCGCGGACGGTCAACTTCAGCATCAACTCGTTCACATACAATCCGCTGAACAAAGCCCTGCCCTGCGGCTGCGGCCAACCGCCTATCCATTCGGCGCGATGCAGGGTCTTCAACTCTTGCGAACCATACCAAGACGCGCTCACCGGCACAAACGGCACCAACACGCCGCGCAACTCGCTCTGCCGTTTGCGTGCGCTTCTGGCCAACAAAGCCACACGTCCATAACGGCGGCTGAAGGCCTCCACCCACAAGCTGCTCTCGCGCCAAGGGGCGGAAGCAAGCAGAAAGACGGGTTCGTGGTTGATGCGGTTCGGTTGCGCCATAAGGATTTGGAAAGATAAAGATTGTGTCGATTATAACGGAAAATTGACACAAAAGGCCGTCTGAAAGGTCTGCTTCTGTAAACAACGCCTGAAAACCTTTATAATCCGTTTTCAATAATTTTCCGATTTTGTTGACTTTATGCCGAAATTCCAGCTCAAATCCACGCTTTCCATACTTTCTCTAGCCCTGTTATCCGCCTGCTCCTTGGTGAAATACCAACCCATTGCCGGTATTGATGCAGTCGATTTGAAGCAAGGCTACCGCTTTGAAACCAGCAAACTCCAGCGTGAAGACGATGACGATACCTTAATTGTCGTCATGTTTTCAGGCGGCGGAACGCGTGCGGCGGCGTTGGGTTACGGTGTTTTGGAACAGCTCAACCAGCAGCAGGTAACCATCGGCGGCAAAAGAAAATCCTTGCTGGCCAACGTCGATGTTGTTGTCGGCGTATCCGGCGGATCGGTTTTAGCCGCCTATTTCGCATTAAAAGGCGAAGAAACCATCCCATTGTTTTACAAACGTTTCCTGCACCAAAACTTCCAACGCCAAGTCATCAAACAGGCATTTTCCATGTCCAATCTGCCCCGCCTCGCCTCCCCCGAGTACGGGCGCGGAGATTTGTTGCAGGAGCAGTTTGAAAACTATCTTTTCGGCAAAGCCACTTTCCGCGATTTGGAAAAACACGGCAAAGGCCCGTTTGCCATCATTTCCGCCACCGATATGGGCATAGGCGAACGCTTCAACTTCACGCAGGAGATGTGTATCGACTTGGGCAACCTCCGCATCGCCCGCGCCGTCGCCGCATCCAGTTCCGTCCCCATAGTCTTTGCACCGATTACCCTAAACAACAACGGCGGTCGCTGCAACTACACGCCGCCGATTAAAATCGAAGATGTAGACGACAGTGAAACAGGCAGACAACAAAGCCGCACCATAAAAGAATTTTACGAGCGCTTCCAAAAATACGCAGACGGGAAAAACCGACCCTACATCCACCTGATAGACGGCGGCCTGACCGACAATCTGGGCATGCGCAGCCTTTTGGATATGACGGAAATGTATCCGGAAAAAATCCTGACAAACAAAATCCTGCAAAACAACATCCGCCATATCGTCGTCATCAACGTCAATGCGCAAAACCAAGTCAGCAGCAATTTGGACAAAACCGCGGCCGTTCCCGGTTTCCGCGATGTCGTCTCCTCCATCATCAATATCCCCATCGACCAAAACTCGCAAGAATCCCTGCGCCGTTTCCGCGCCTTCGTCGATCAGTGGAATAAAGACAAACAAACCGACGGCATCAGCTTCTCCTTCGTCAGCCTCAACCTCAAAGACCTCCCTCCTTCCGAGTTGAGGGAAAAAGTATTGAACATTCCGACCAGTTTTTATCTGCCGCCGGAAGACGTGGACAATCTGCGTACCGCCGCAGCCGAACTGATGAAGCAATCGCTGGACTACCGCAACCTGCTGACAGAATTTGCAGCACACCACAATCCCGATGCCATCTTTGCCGAACCGCCGCCGGACGCTAAAGATTTCAAACCGTTAAACGAAAAAGAAACACAGAAACAATCTGTTCCATAAAGTATTGCTCTGTTAAAATAGACAAATAGATTTCAACCCCTTCAGACGGCCTCAGAGATAAAGGCCGTCTGAAACAAAATATCAAAAACAGAATACAACCATGACCGAAAAAAACAAGCCTATCGTTACCGATATTGACCGCCCTATCCTTGTTCCGCCCGGCGGCCATAAAAAAGTCCTGCTGCATTCCTGCTGCGCCCCGTGCAGCGGCGAAGTAATGGAAGCCCTGCTTGCCAGCGGCATCGACTACACCATTTATTTTTACAACCCCAATATCCATCCGCACAAAGAATATATGCTGCGCAAAGAAGAAAACATGCGCTTTGCGGACAAATTCGGCATCCCTTTTGTCGATAAAGACGACGACTACGAAAACGACCGCAAAGAATGGTTCGCCAAAGCCAAAGGCATGGAATTTGAACCCGAACGCGGTATCCGCTGCACCATGTGTTTCGATATGCGTTTTGAAAAAGCGGCCCAATACGCCCATGAAAACGGCTTCCATGTTTTCACCAGCTCACTGGGCATTTCACGCTGGAAAGACATGAAACAGATCAACGGCTGCGGCCATCGCGCTGCCGAGCCGTACGATGACTTGGTTTATTGGGATTTCAACTGGCGCAAAGGCGGTGGCAGCGCACGCATGATTGAAATCAGCAAGCGCGAGCATTTCTACCAACAAGAATACTGCGGTTGCGCCTACTCCCTGCGCGACTCCAATGCCCACCGCAAATCGCAAGGCCGCATCCCCATCAAGCTTGGCGTGTTGTATTACGGTGATGAATCCACCCAATACGAGCCTCAAGCCGAAAACAAAATCATTGTTGAGAAATAAATATCAAAGGCCGTCTGAAACATTCAGACGGCCTTTGTTCAAATCAGACGATTAACGGCTGCGGAATTTACCGTGATCAAAATCATCAAATGCCTGATAAGCAGCTTGGCATTGAATTTTTTGCTCGGCATAAGGTAAACCGCGGAACGCTTTTGCCGCTTTTCGGTTTTCCCTCAACTCGGCCTTGTTGCCTTTGTAGCGATACCAAGCGGCACGGCGCTCAAGGTATCTCTTGCAAGCAGGATGCAATTTGTTTTTCTTCGCATGCTGGTGTTTGCTCACATGATGGCCATGCGGTTTGGCCGCCGCTTCGGTAGAATAAGCACCTAAGCTCAATACGGCAACCGCCGCCAGTGCGGAACCTAAATTTTTCAACATTAACATGATTCGCCTCCTAAATAGTTTTTCCATTATATGTTTCGCCAGGGCACCGGCAAAACGCCCATTTTTTACATGACAAAAATGTGGTTAATTACTACATCATACTACTTGCTTTGCAAAATTTAACACTTCTTCCATTTAGACGAAACCTGAATATAAATTTCTTTATTTCATAAGCCTCTAGCCAATGTCTGGCCAAATGTGATGCAAACGCAAAATAATACCAAATCGCCACAAAGCCACATAAAATCTAGTTTAAGCCTCCCATCCCCTAATCCACACCCCGAAAAAAGCGCATTGTCAAGTCTAGTTAAACAAAGAAAAATACATTATATTGTGCCGTTCAAAGCAATCACATACCGTATCTTGTGTTTTTTAATGGGAAGACTGAACAATGAATGCAGCAACGAATATTAAAGTAACCAAACGCGACGGACGCTTGGAAGATATCAATTTAGACAAAATCCACCGCGTTGTTACTTGGGCGGCAGAAGGCTTACAAAACGTCTCCGTATCGCAAGTCGAGCTCAAATCACATATTCAGTTTTACAACGGTATCCGTACCGACGACATCCATGAGACCATCATCAAGGCCGCGGCCGACCTGATCTCACAAGATACGCCCGATTATCAGTATCTGGCCGCCCGCCTCGCCATTTTCCATCTGCGCAAAATCGCTTATGGCGAATTCGAGCCGCCTCACCTCTACGATCACGTTAAAAAACTGACCGAAGCAGGCAAATACGACCGCCACATCATCGCAGATTACAGCCGCGAAGAATTCGACGAGCTGAATGCCTATATCGACCACAGTCGCGATATGACCTTCTCTTATGCTGCGGTAAAACAGCTGGAAGGCAAATATCTGGTTCAAAACCGTGTTACCCGCCAAATTTATGAAACGCCGCAGTTTTTATACATTTTGGTGGCCATGTGTCTCTTTAGCAAATATCCGAAAGAGACCCGTTTGGATTACGTCAAACGCTTTTACGATGCCGTTTCCACATTCAAAGTATCGCTGCCTACACCTATCATGAGCGGCGTGCGTACGCCTACCCGTCAATTCTCAAGCTGCGTATTGATTGAATGCGACGACAGCCTCGACTCCATCAACGCCACCACCAGCGCGATTGTGAAATACGTTTCCCAGCGTGCAGGCATCGGCATCAATGCCGGCCGTATCCGCGGCTTGGGCAGCGAAATCCGTGGCGGTGAAGCGCAACACACCGGCTGTATCCCATTCTTCAAAATGTTCCAGGCGGCCGTTAAATCCTGCTCGCAAGGTGGCGTACGCGGCGGCGCGGCAACCTTGTTCTACCCATTGTGGCACATTGAAGCCGAAAGCCTGTTGGTATTGAAAAACAACCGCGGCGTAGAAGACAACCGTATCCGCCAACTGGACTACGGCGTGCAAATCAACCGCCTGCTGTACACCCGTTTGATTAAAGGCGGTAACATTACCCTGTTCTCGCCGAATGAAGTTCCGGGTTTGTATAATGCCTTCTTCGCCGACCAAGACGAATTCGAGCGCCTCTACACTCAATACGAACAAGATCCAAACATCCGCAAACGTACTTTGCCGGCAACAGAATTGTTTTCCACCCTGATGCAAGAACGCGCCGGTACCGGTCGTATCTACATCCAAAACGTTGACCACTGCAATACGCACAGCCCGTTTGATCCGCGCGTTGCGCCTGTTCATCAGTCCAACTTGTGCATGGAAATCGCTCTGCCGACCAAACCTTTGGACAACATCAACGATCCGAACGGCGAAATCGCCCTATGTACCTTGTCCGCCTTCAACTTAGGCGCATTGAACAACTTGGACGAACTGGAAGAACTCGCCGATTTGACCGTACGCGCACTTGATGCTCTGTTGGATTATCAAGACTATCCGGTTGCAGCCGCACGTACCGCGACCATGAACCGCCGCACGCTCGGCATCGGCGTCATCAACTACGCCTACTATCTGGCGAAAAACGGCGTACGTTACAGCGACGATTCAGCCCTCGGCCTGACCCACCGCACCTTTGAAGCCATGCAGTATTACCTGCTCAAAGCATCGGTAAACCTTGCCAAAGAATACGGCGCATGCCCGCTGTTCAACCAAACCGTTTACTCGCAAGGCAAACTGCCTATCGATACCTACAAAAAAGACTTGGATGCCGTGTGCAGCGAGCCTTTGCACTACGACTGGGAAAGCCTGCGTGCCGACATCGTCAAATACGGCCTACGCAACTCTACCCTGACCGCACTCATGCCGTCTGAAACCAGCTCGCAAATTGCCAATGCTACCAACGGCATTGAGCCTCCACGCGGCCTGGTCAGCGTTAAAGCATCAAAAGACGGTATTTTGAAACAAGTCGTACCGGAATTTGAAACCCTGAAAGATGCCTACGAAACCCTGTGGCAGCTTCCCGGCAACGAAGGCTACCTGAAACTTGTCGGCGTGATGCAGAAATTTGTCGATCAATCGATTTCCGCCAACACCGCCTACGACCCAGGTAAATTCGAAGGCAACAAAGTTTCCATGAAACAAATGCTGAAAGATCTGCTGACCGCCTACAAATACGGTGTCAAAACCCTGTACTACCACAACACCCGCGACGGTGCGGACGATACGCAGACCGATATTCAGGATGACGGCTGCGCAGGTGGGGCTTGTAAGATTTAAAACAGGTTGATTTTTGAAATATATCCAAGGCTTCTAGATAGTAGAAGGCTTTAAGGATTTTCTTAAATTAAAACCTACTACTATATGAAGCTAAGTTGTTATTTTCCAGAAAAGGAAAAATATGGATGCCATTTGGTCATTCTTAGCTGAATATAAACTTTATATTCTTTTAGCCATCACTATTTTAGCATGGCAATTTATTGATAAAATTCAATTTTTTTCATTTGGTCCAGTAACAATCTATAGAAAAGTTGACTAATTTTTAAAAAGAGATGATATATATGTCCTGCGAACACCTGACTATGTCCTATAGCACCTTTTCTAAGACCAAAAACGACGCGCTTAAAGAGCCTATGTTTTTCGGTCAGCCGGTAAATGTCGCCCGTTATGACCAGCAGAAATACGAAGTATTTGAAAAACTGATCGAAAAACAATTATCTTTCTTCTGGCGTCCGGAAGAAATCGACGTATCGCGCGACCGTATCGACTACGCCAATCTGCCCGAACACGAAAAACATATTTTCATCAGCAATCTGAAATACCAAACCTTGCTCGATTCGATCCAAGGCCGCAGTCCGAATGTTGCGTTCTTGCCTTTAGTGTCTATTCCCGAGCTTGAAACTTGGATTGAAACATGGAGCTTCAGCGAAACCATCCACTCGCGCAGCTACACTCATATCATCCGTAATATCGTGAATGATCCGTCAGTCGTGTTCGATGATATTGTGCAAAACAAATACATCATCGCCCGCGCCGAGGACATTGCCTGCTATTACGATGATTTGATTGAATACACCCAATATTACAATCTGTTGGGCGAAGGCACGCACAATGTCGGCGGCAAGCTCGTTACCGTGTCTTTGCGCGAGTTGAAGAAAAAGCTCTATCTCTGCCTGATGTGCGTCAATGTATTGGAAGCCATCCGCTTCTACGTTTCATTCGCCTGCTCGTTCGCCTTTGCCGAGCGTGAATTGATGGAAGGCAACGCTAAAATCATCAAGCTGATTGCCCGCGACGAAGCCCTGCACCTGACCAGCACCCAGCATATGCTCAACCTGATGCGTGCCGGTGCCGATGATCCTGAAATGGCTGAAATTGCGAATGAATTGCAGGACGAGTGTTTCAACCTCTTCAAAAAAGCAGCCGAGCAGGAAAAAGAGTGGGCGGCCTATCTGTTTAAAGACGGTTCGATGATTGGCCTGAATAAAGAGATTCTGGCGCAATACGTTGAATACATCACCAATCTGCGTATGCAGGCGGTCGGTCTGCCTGCCGGATTTGAAGGTGCGACCCAAAACCCGATTCCTTGGATTAACGCATGGCTGTCTTCTGACAATGTACAGGTTGCGCCGCAGGAAGTGGAAATTTCCTCTTACCTGATTGGTCAGATTGATTCGGAAGTCAATGCCGACGATTTAGGCGATTTCGAGCTGTAATCGAACATTCGGTTTTATGATCAAGGCCGTCTGAACGGTGTGGCAGAAATCTTTGATTTCGTCTTTACACCGTTTCAGACGGCCTTTCCAATCCAAACAAATCATATGGCACTCATCAGCACACACGACAAAACCTTCCAACTCCAACAAGGCGAAACCTTATTGGAGGGCTTGGAGCGCACCGGACACGAGATTGAATACCAATGTCGCAGCGGCTATTGCGGTTCATGCCGGGTCAAAATCTTGGATGGGAAAGTCTCTTATGATAATTTTCCGCTCGCTTTTGTCGCGCCCGGAGAAATTTTGCCGTGCTGCTGCCGGGTTACTGAAGACATCAAGCTTGATTGTCGTGAGCGCATCAAAGAGCCGGATTTATTTGATGTCGATTTATTTGAAGACAAATAAAAATGCCGTCTGAACATTGTGGCTGAAATCCTTGATTTCATATCCACCGTTCAGACGGCATTTTGTATGGTCAAGCTTATTTACGTTCGCCAATCGGCAAAACAGTACGGCCGAAAGATTCGTTGATAACCTCTGCCGCTGCCAAGTAGAACGCACCAAGTGCAGTTACCAAACCTAAGCAACCGCCGATATGGACGATGCTATGATTTTCCATGCCATCGCCAATACCCAGTGCAAAGAAAGTCAGTGTCAAGCAAAAGAAGATACCGCTCAATACTTTAGGCTTGGTCAAGGTAGCCACAAACATCATCAGCGAAAACATACCCCATGCGCAAAGATACCAGCCGATAAATGCCGGGGCTGTTTCACCTTTAAAAAAGATGGTAAACAAAGCCCATGTCCACCAGAAGGCGCCATAGCTGATAAAAGCGGTAAAGCCAAACGTATTACCTTTCTTGAACTCAAACATACCGGCAATAACTTGGGCGATACCACCAAAGGCGAGAGCCATGCCCAAAACTAAGCCGACACCCTCTTGAGCAGTAAAAAAGCCGCCGTTAATCAGACTGAGCAACCAAGTTGTCAATGCAAAGCCACACAGGCCTACTGGACCTGGGTTCGCTAGGTTTTCTTTAGTAGTAGTCATTTTATTTCTCCTCTGGTTATTAAAATAGGAAACCCATTGTTACCTATTTTATTTAAAATTAAAAGAAATAAATTTAAAAAAAATCAGGCCGTCTGAAAAATATTTTTCAGACGGCCTTGAATATTAATAATTAAACTATCCCAAAATCGCTAAGATTTTCCTTAATTCTTTGGCATCAATTTGGCCAGGGGCCGACGTTTTTCCTGCAGCACCAAAGGTAACGGCCGAGCCGAAAGTCGAGCCGGCCAAGCGGCTGACGGCTCCGGTTTGACCCATGGACATAGTAATAATCGGGCGGTTGATAATTTGTGAAACATCATATGTCGCCTGCAATAAAGTCAATACATCTTGCGGCGATTGCGGCATCACGGCAATTTTGCAGATATCCGCGCCCCACTCGGCCATTGTTTTCAGACGGCCTGTAATGTCTGCCAAAGACGGCGTGGATTGGAAATCGTGATTACAAAGTAAGGCGACAGTTTGATACTCATGTGCCAAGGCAATGGTTTGTTTGACGCCGCCCTCCTCGGCAAAAAGCTCGATATCGATAATATCGGCTTGTTTGGATAGGATGATTTTTTCCAATAATTCAAAATAATAGTCATCCGAACAAGGCGTATTGCCGCCCTCTTGCGCCCTTCTAAATGTAAACAGCAAAGGCTTGGCAGGAAAAGCCTGTCGGACAATGCCTAATTGCTCGGCAATAAAATCGGCATTAAGCGCTGTTTGGAAAAAATCCGCACGAAATTCAATAATGTCAAAAGCTATCTCTTTCAATACGCGCAAAGCCTGCGCCAATTCCTGCGTATTAGCAGCCACCAGCGGCACGGCAATTTTAGGTAGACCTTTGCCAATCTCGATATTTTTGATGATGACAGGTTTCATATTGTTCCTTTTTGCTGTTCAAGCCAATCAGTGCAGATGTTCGTAAATGGTTTCCGCCAATGCTTTGCTGATGCCTTCCACTTTTTCCAAATCCTCACGGCTGGCTGCAATCACGCCGCGCAGGCCGCCGAATCGGGTGAGCAATGCTTGGCGGCGTTTGCTGCCGATACCGGGGATTTCGCTGAGTGAGGAAGTAACGCGCGCTTTGTCGCGTTTTTTGCGGTGGCCTGTAATGGCAAAGCGGTGCGATTCATCGCGTACGGTTTGCAATAAATGTAAAGCCGGGCTGTTGGGCGGCAGCCGGAAAACTTCTCCGGTAAAAGGCAGTATGAGTTCTTCCATGCCGGCTTTGCGCTCGGGGCCTTTGGCGATACCGACCAAAGGAATGTGCAGCCCGAGTTCTTCCCATACCGATACGGCTACGCCGATTTGCCCTTTGCCGCCGTCAATCAACACGACATCCGGCCATTTGACGGCCTCGCCGTTGGCTTCGGCTTCCTGCATTTTGCCGTAACGGCGCGTCAACACTTCGCGCATGGCGGCGTAGTCGTCGCCGGGTTTGGCGGTCGTGATGTTGTAGCGGCGGTATTGCGAAGGCTGGATGTTTTGTTCATCGTACACAACACAAGACGCAATCGTGGCTTCGCCTTGCGTGTGGCTGATGTCGAAGCATTCGAGGCGATTGAGGCCGTCTGAATCCATGCCGAGGATTTTGGCCAGTTCGTCGATGCGGTGTTGCTGGCTGCTTTGTTGCAGGCGGCGTTGTGCAATCGCCATTTGTGCGTTTTGTTCCGCCATTTTCAACCAGACTTTGCGTTCGCCTATGGTTTTGGTGACAAATTGCATCTGTTTGCCGTGTTCGCCTTCCAAAGCCTCTTTCAGCGCATCGGGAATGGGAAAGTTGCTGATGATGATGTCGGGTTTACTTTTGCCCAGATAATGTTGGGCGACAAAGGCTTCGGCGTAATCTTGTCCGTTTGGTTCGGGATCGTTTTTGGTGTCGGGGAAGAAGCTTTTATCGCCGACGTGCCGCCCGCCGCGTATGCTGACCCAGTGTACGCAGACCAGGCCGTCTGAAACCGCCAGCGCGAGCAAATCGATATCGTTTGGATTGTTCGGATTTTTGCTGTCGATAAACTGATTACTCTGCATGATGCCGAGCGCTTGGATTTGATCGCGGTAACGGGCAGCTTCTTCAAATTGCAGGTTGGCGGCGGCGGTTTGCATTTTGTGTTGCAAGGTGCGCGTCAGCTCGTCGGTTTTGCCATTAAGGAAAGTTGCGGCTTGGCGCACGCTGTCGCGGTAGTCTTCTTCGCTGATGTGGCCGACGCAAGGCGCGGTGCAACGTTTGATTTGGTAAAGCAGACAAGGACGGTCGCGATGCTCGAATACGCTGTCTTCGCAGGTACGCAGCATAAAGACTTTTTGCAACACTTGAATGCTGTCGCGCACGGCGTTGCTGTTGGGATACGGGCCGAAATATTGATTGGGCTTTTTCAGCGTGCCGCGGTAATACGCCATCTGCGGATATTGATGGCCGCTGAGCATCAAATAAGGATAGCTTTTGTCATCGCGGAAAAGAATATTGTATTTCGGCGACAAGGCTTTGATGAAGTTGTTTTCGAGAATCAGCGCTTCGGCTTCGGAACGCGTGATGGTGGTTTCAATATGGTGAACCTGTTTTACCATCAATGCGATGCGCGGCGAATGGTCGTTTTTTTGGAAATAGCTGGAAACGCGCCGCTTGAGATTGACCGCTTTGCCGACATACAAAACATTGTTGTCTTCGTCAAAAAAACGGTACACGCCCGGCAGATTGGGCAGATTTTTCAGAAAAAGAGGTAAATCGAACGGTTCGGTTGCGCTCACGGGATTTTCTTTTGGAATAAGCAGGCCGTCTGAAAACTTTTCAGACGGCCTTTTTCATTGACGTTTAAGATTCTTGAGACGGAGTATCTTCAGCTTCTACTACTTGGTTTTCAGCTGCATCGGTTTCTAAAGCGGCTTCATCTTCAGCCTCTTCGGCCACGCGTTCCAAGCTGACCAAGGTTTCGCCTTCATCCAGATTAATCAGGCGGACACCTGCGGCAGCACGGCCGGTCTCGCGGATTTGCTCAACTTTGGTACGAATCAGGACGCCGCCGCTGGTAATCAGCATCAGGTCGTCGGTTTCGCTGACCAAAGTCGCGGCAACCAAATCGCCGTTGCGTTCGCCGGTATTAATGGCGATATTGCCTTGGCCGCCTTTGTTTTTACGGCTGTAATCGGCAATCGGGGTACGTTTGCCATAGCCGTTGGCCGTAGCGGTCAATACTTGCAAATCACTTTGCTCGGCTTCGGGGGCGAAGGTAATCAGGCTGACAATCTTGCCATCGGCCGGCAGGCGCATACCGCGCAGGCCACCGCTGCCGCGACCGGACGGACGGACACCGTGTTTGCCGCTTGGCAATGCGTTTTCGGCATTTTCATCATCCAGGCCATCTGAATCTTCGTTTTCGGTTTCGATATCGGCATCTTCTGCATCATCGTTACCGGATTTTTCCCAATATTCGTTAAAGCGGATGGCTTTGCCCAAGTTGGAGAACAACATAATATCGTCCGCGCCGCCGGTTTGCGCTGCACCGACCAAGTAATCGCCTTCTTTAAGCGCGATGGCTTTGATGCCTTGGCTGCGGACGTTTTTAAACGCAGACAGCTGGACTTTTTTCACCATGCCTTGTGCGGTAGCGAAGAAGACGTATTGGTCTTCCGGGAACTCGCGGACGGCCAAGATGGCGCTGACTTTTTCGCCTTCTTCCAATTGGATGACGTTGTTAATCGGACGGCCACGGCTGTTACGGCCGCCTTCCGGCAGTTTGTAAACCTTAATCCAGTGGCACTTGCCCAAATTGGTGAAGCACATCAAATAATCATGCGTATTGGCAACAAACAAGGTTTCGATAAAGTCTTCGTCTTTGGTGGCCGCTGCCTGTTTACCGCGGCCGCCGCGACGCTGCGCCTGATAATCGGTTGTCGGCTGGGTTTTGATATAGCCGCCATGAGTCAGGGTAACGACCATTTCGCGTTGCGGAATCAGGTCTTCATCGGCGATATCACCGCCAAACGGATTGATTTCGCTGCGACGCTCGTCGCCGAAGTTGGCTTTAATGTCTGCCAATTCTTCGCGGATGATTTGGGTAACGCGTTCAGGTTTGGAAAGAATATCCACGAAATCAATAATTTTACTCATCAGATTTTTATATTCGCCGACAATTTCTTCCTGATCAAGGCCTGTCAGGTTGCGCAGGCTCATGCGCAGGATGGCATCGGCTTGCAATTCGCTCAGATAATAGCCTTGGCTGTGCAGACCCAAATTTTCAGGCAAGCCTTCAGGACGCATCATGTGCAGGTCCAAATCCGTACGGCTGAGCATATCTTCAACCAAGCTGCTGCGCCATGGGCGGGACAGCAGTTTTTCTTTGGCTTCCGGCGCATTGGCAGATTCTTTGATCAGACGGATGATTTCGTCGATATTGGACAAGGCAACTGCTTTACCTTCGGCAATATGACCTTCATGACGCGCTTTTTTCAGGCGGAATAAAGTACGACGGGTAACGACTTCGCGACGGTGGCGCAGGAATTCGGACAGGATTTGTTTCAGGTTCAACAAACGCGGCTGGCCGTCAACCAAGGCCACCATGTTGATACCGAAGCTGTCTTGCAGCTGGGTCAGTTTGTAGAGTTGGTTCAAAACGACTTCGGCATTTTCATTGCGTTTCAATTCGATTACCACACGCATACCGGATTTGTCGGACTCGTCGCGCAGGTCGGATATGCCTTCCAGCGTTTTTTCGCGTACCAATTCGCCGATTTTCTCAACCAGCTTGGCTTTGTTTACTTGATATGGGATTTCATCAATTACAATGGCTTCGCGCTCGCCGTTTTTGCCGATAGGCTCGATATGGGTTTTACCGCGCATGACCACGCGGCCACGGCCGGTTTTATAGCCTTCGCGCACGCCGCTCAATCCGTAAATAGTTGCGCCGGTCGGGAAATCGGGCGCTTGGATGATGTTGATCAGCTCGTCGATTTCAGTTTCAGGCTCATCCAACAAACGCAGGCAGGCATTGATGGTATCGCCCAAATTGTGCGGCGGGATATTGGTTGCCATACCGACGGCAATACCGGATGAACCGTTTACCAACAATGCAGGGAAACGGGTCGGCAATACCAGCGGCTCATGTTCGCTGCCGTCATAGTTGGGACCGAAATTGACGGTTTCTTCTTCGATATCCGCCAGCATTTCATGGGAAATTTTTTCCATGCGGATTTCGGTATAACGCATGGCTGCCGCGGCCAAGCCATCGATAGAGCCGAAGTTGCCCTGACCGTCGATCAACACATAACGCATGGAGAAATCTTGCGCCATACGGACGATGGTGTCGTAAACGGCCGTATCACCGTGGGGGTGGTATTTACCGATAACGTCACCGACGATACGCGCCGATTTTTTATAGGCGGAATTCCAGTTGTTTTTCAACTCGTGCATCGCGTACAACACGCGGCGGTGTACCGGCTTGAGACCGTCGCGGACATCCGGCAGGGCTCGACCCACAATCACGCTCATGGCGTAATCGAGGTAGCTCTTGCGCATTTCGTCTTCAAGGCTGACAGGCAGGGTTTCAAGTGCAAATTTATGGTCGTTGCGGATGGTTGCGTCGGTCATGATTATCTGTAATTTCGTATGGCAAAAATCTTGTTGATTCTACCACAAAACAAGCAGTTTATGGCTTTTGCGTGAAGGCCGTCTGAAACAGGATTTCAGACGGCCTTCATTATTTAATAAATTCAATTTAGTTGCAGCCAGAATCTTCGTTCGCAGCCTGCAAACTCAACTCTTTACGCTTTTTAGCCCTTTCATAACGGCAACGTTGGCGCGGTGTATTGATTTCCAAAGGCGGTACAGGAACCGGCTTACCGTCTTCAACGGCAACCATGGTGAAGTAGCAGCTGTTGGTATGACGCACTTTGCCGGTGTGGATGTTTTGCGCCTCAACCCGAATACCGACTTCCATAGAAGTGCGGCCTGTGTAGTTGATACTGGCGTAAAAGGTTACCAGTTCGCCGACATGAATAGGCTCTTTAAACAATACTTTATCAACAGACAGAGTAACGCAATAGGTACCGCTGTAACGGCAGGCGCAGGAATATGCCACTTGGTCGAGCAGGCGCAAAAGATCGCCGCCGTGAACATTGCCGCTGAAGTTTGCCGTATAAGGCATCATCAGCTCGGACATGATCAGTTCATGGGAAGGAAGTTGGCGTTCCGGTTTCATCGTTTATTCTCCTTTTGATATTTATTTTTAAATTGTCTGAAAACTTCAGACTGCACGTGTGCAAAATTATTCTACCGTTTTTAATCGTTGAATTTCAACCCATTGCCTTCCTGTTTACAGCCATTTTCTACGTGAGAAGAAAATCAGCAGTCCGATAATGATGCACAGCATCACACCCAAAACCATGAAATAGCCGTAATGCCAATGCAGCTCGGGCATATTGTCAAAGTTCATGCCGTAGATGCCGGTGATGACGGTCAGCGGCATAAAGATGATGGTAATAACCGTCAACACGCGCATTTGCTGGTTCATGCGGTTGGATTGGAAGGAAAGATAAATGTCCATCATGCTCAACACCATATCACGCGAGGCATCAAGCGATTCGATAAGCTGCATATTGTGGTCGTACACGTCGCGCAGATAGACGGTCGATTCGCCTTTGAAAATGGCAAAATCGCCGCGCACGGCCAGTTGGTAAAACACATCACGCAAGGGCAAAAGCGTTCGGCGCAGGCGGACGGCATCGCGCTTGAGGCGGTGAATCTTACTGAGAATATCGCTGTTTTCATTTTTAAACAGGGACTTGTCTATGGTTTCAAAACGGTTGTTGTATGATTCCAAAACGATAAAATAGTCGTCCACAATACGGTCAAGCAGGCAATAAGCAAGAAACGCCGTATTTTTGTTCAAAATATTGTGCGGATTTTCATGCATCTGCCGGCGGAGATGGCTGAACAAGCCCAACGGTTTTTGTTGGAAAGACAACACAAAATCTTTGCCGATAATCACATACACTTGATCAGAATGGAGCTTGCCTGTGGTGGTGTAATGGTAAACCTGTGCAGCAGTAAACACATAGTTGCCGTAGTCTTCGATTTTCGGGCGCTGCTTGCGGCTGAGAATATCCTCAATAACCAGCTCATGGATGCCGTAAGGCTCAAGCGCGTGTTTGAGCAAAGCAGCATCATTGATGCCGACAAAATGCAGCCAGTTGATTTGGCCTTCTTGCGGGCGTGCAATATCGGGCAAAGCCTTTCCGGCAAGATAATCATGCTGAACAAAGGTATCGGCGGAATATAAGGTTTGATGAATGGCAGAACGCGGCGCATTGTCCGTGTTGCTGCGCTGCATGGCCTGCTCTTGCAGATTGTCGTTTGTCTCAACAGGATTGGCTGGTTTATTCATAAAAAGAAATCATGTTTATTGGTTTGAATGGATTGTACAGACATAAAAAGCCGTCTGAAAACTGATTTTCAGACGGCCTGATGACATTGATTAATGTTTTATTAGGCTTGAGGCGCTGTTTGTTCCAACTCTAATGCGGCAGCGAGCAAGGACAAGCGTGCCATTACGCCGTAAACGTAAAGGCGGTTGTGTTCGTTGTCCACGTCGCAGTCTTTCTCGGAGCGCGGCATACCGAGCGAGTCCCATTGTTCGAATACGCGTTTGCAGGCTTCGGGGGCTTCTTGGGAGTTGTCGCCGCTGCCGGTGGGGATGCTGTTGGACAGCGGGACGAATACCATACCGCCGGCGTTGAGATTTTCGTCCGCGCCGCGTCCTTCGTGTACACGAAAGAAGCCGCCGATGACAAAACGGTCCATCATATACACGACAGGTTCGCTGACGGCGCCGTTCATGGTTTCATAGGTATAAATACCTTCTTGGACAATGACTTCGCTGACTTCCAAACCTTCTTTGACTTTCGCCATTTTATTGCGGTTTTTACGGTTCAATCCGCGCACTTCATCGGCTGATTTAACGCTCATCACGCCCATGCCGTAAGTGCCTGCGTCGGCTTTGACAATCACGAAAGGCTGGTCGGCAATACCCAATTCATCGTATTTGGCTTGAATTTTCGCCAATACGCGCTCTACCGCCCCTGCCAACGCGTCCTCGCCTTCGCGCTCTTGGAAATCCAAACCGCTGATTTTTTCAAAATAAGGATTGATTTGCCATTCGTCGATGTCAATCAGCTTGGCAAATTCGGCGGCAACTTGGTTGTATGCACTGAAATGTTCTGTTTTGCGGCGCGTCGTCCAACCGCCGTGCAATGGAGGCAATACGGTTTGGCTGATGCCTTTGAGAATATCGGGAACGCCGGCGGACAAGTCGTTATTCAACAAAACAACGCAAGGCGAAAAACCGTCGGCAAGGTGGACGCGCTCGCGGGTACGCAATAGAGGCTCCAGCAGGATTTTGTCGCCCAAGGCAGTTTCAAACTCAGTCGGCTCGGTTATCTCAGGATTCAGGCTGCCCAAACGGACTTCATACCCTGCCGAACGCAAAATCTCGCTGAGTGCGTAAACGTTTTGAAGATAGAATGTGTTGCGTGTGTGGTTTTCAGGAATAATCAATACGGATTTTGCCGTTTCACAGGCGCGCTGTACCGCATCTTGCACGGCAACCGCCGCCAGCGGGATAAAGTTTGGATTCAAATTATTGAAGCCGCCCGGAAACAAATTCATATCGATAGATGAAATTTTGTAACCGGCATTGCGGATGTCAACCGAACCATAAAACGGCGGACGGTGTTCGTTCCAATGCGAACGAAACCATGCTTCGATTTTGGCATGATTGGCAAGAATTTTTCTCTCGAATTCCTGAAATTGAGTCAGGTACTCAGGAGCCAGAACCGGTAATTTCATTCTCTATACCTCTTGGTAAATGTGGATATTGAGTGAGAATGATAGAACTTTTTAGTGCATTTCGACAAGCATTCTTTCAGATAAAATGCATCTTTTTGTCAACAATTCTACAATTTGTCTAATTTTCAATAAGAATTTTTGAAACTTTACGACAAATTTTAAAAATTGGACAAATTTCTATTGCACAGCCCCTATAAAAAGCCTAAAATCCGCCCATAAACACAAACCATCATTCATACTTACCAATTAGCAAAGAAACTCATCATGAGCGCACAAACCCTTTACGATAAACTTTGGAACAGCCACGTCGTCCGCGAAGAAGAAGACGGCACTGTCCTGCTTTACATCGACCGTCATTTGGTTCACGAAGTTACCAGCCCGCAGGCATTTGAAGGCTTGAAAATGGCCGGCCGCAAACTCTGGCGTATCGACAGCGTAGTCTCCACCGCCGACCACAATACCCCGACCGGCGACTGGGACAAAGGTATCCAAGACCCGATTTCCAAACTGCAAGTCGATACTTTGGACAAAAACATTAAAGAGTTTGGCGCACTCGCCTACTTCCCGTTTATGGATAAAGGCCAAGGCATCGTGCACGTTATGGGCCCGGAACAAGGTGCCACCCTGCCCGGCATGACCGTTGTCTGCGGCGACTCGCACACTTCTACCCACGGCGCATTCGGCGCATTGGCGCACGGTATCGGTACTTCCGAAGTCGAACATACCATGGCAACCCAGTGTATTACCGCGAAAAAATCCAAATCCATGCTGATTTCCGTTGAAGGCCGTCTGAAACCCGGTGTTACCGCTAAAGACGTAGCGCTTTACATCATCGGTCAAATCGGTACGGCCGGTGGTACGGGCTACGCCATTGAGTTTGGCGGCGAAGCCATCCGCAGCCTTTCTATGGAAGGCCGCATGACCCTGTGTAATATGGCGATCGAAGCCGGTGCGCGCTCAGGCATGGTTGCCGTCGACCAAACCACCATCGACTATGTAAAAGGCAAACCTTTCGCACCTAAAGGCGAAGCATGGGACAAAGCCGTCGAATACTGGCGCACGCTGGTGTCTGACGAAGGCGCAGTTTTTGATAAGGAATACCACTTCAAAGCCGAAGACATCGAGCCCCAAGTAACCTGGGGCACATCGCCCGAAATGGTTTTGGACATCAGCGGGAAAGTGCCTAATCCTGCCGAAGAAGCCGATCCGGTCAAACGCAGCGGCATGGAACGCGCCCTCGAATACATGGGCTTGGAAGCGGGTACGCCATTGAACGAAATCCCTGTCGATATCGTCTTTATCGGCTCTTGTACCAACAGCCGTATCGAAGATTTGCGTGAAGCCGCCGCTATCGCCAAAGGCCGCAAAAAAGCGGACAATGTACAACGCGTGTTAATCGTTCCCGGCTCCGGTTTGGTTAAAGAGCAAGCAGAAAAAGAAGGCTTGCACGAAGTATTTATCGAAGCCGGTTTTGAATGGCGCGAGCCGGGCTGCTCTATGTGCCTCGCAATGAATGCCGACCGCCTGACCCCGGGACAACGTTGCGCCTCTACTTCCAACCGTAACTTTGAAGGCCGTCAAGGCAACGGCGGACGCACCCACCTCGTCAGCCCCGCCATGGCAGCCGCAGCCGCGGTTACCGGCCACTTTACCGACATCCGCACTATGGCTTAAAGTATTTTCAGACGGCCTTTATTGATCAGGCCGTCTGAAACAATACCTTGCTCAAGTAAGTTTTCCTATTGTATTGCGAAAAACGTCTGAAAACCTTCTTAATCATTGATAACTTGAAAGGAATCTACTATGAAAAAACTGTTTGCATTGGCTGCCGCAGCCTTCATCCTGACCGCTTGTTCCAGCACTTGGTTCGGCGCAAAAGAAGACACCAACCGCAACTGGGATAAAACCAAAGAAACTGCAGAACGTGTAGCCGACAAAACCAAAGAAACCGCTGAACGCGTAGCCGATAAAACTGAAGAAGCCGTTAAAAAAGGCGGCAATGCAGTAGGCCGCGGCATGAGCCATGTTGGAGAAAAAATCGAAGCCGCTACCGAATAATTCGGTAAATCAGGCCGTCTGAAGCTCCTGACTCCGTTTCAGACGACCTGATACATTATTAATTTTTCAGACATTTTCACGATTCCAATCAAAGGAAGAAACAATGAGTAATCCGTCAAGCTGGTTTGGTATTCACGCTCATGATTTGGATCGCGCCAAAGCCTTTTACGAATCCGTATTCGGCAAGCCCCTGCAAGACGTTGGCGGCAACGGATTCCGTTTCATCATTTTCCCAGCCGATTACACCCAACACGGCACGGCCGGCATGATTTGGCACGACAGCAATGCCCAACCCGGCCACGGTGGAACGACCATTTTCTTCAATTGCCCGGATTGTGCCGAAACCGCAGAAAAAGCCGTTGCAGCAGGCGGCAAACTGTTACAAGAGAAATTCCGCATTGCCAACGGCTTTGCAGCATTTATCGAAGATACAGAAGGCAACCGAATCGGTTTGCACAGCACGCGCTAACCCGAATAGCCATAAAATTTCCCATTATTACTATAAGAATCTGACATGAAAGCCTTTACCAAAATCACCGCCATTGTCGCCCCGCTCGACCGCAGCAATGTCGATACCGACGCCATCATCCCCAAACAATTTCTGAAATCCATCAAACGCAGCGGCTTCGGCCCTAATGCCTTTGACGAATGGCGTTACCTCGACCACGGCGAACCGGGCATGGACAACAGCAAACGCCCGCTGAACCCCGATTTCTCCCTGAACCAACCACGCTATCAAGGCGCGCAAATCCTGTTGACGCGCAAAAACTTCGGCTGCGGCTCTTCACGCGAACACGCCCCTTGGGCATTGGACGACTACGGCTTCCGCGCCGTTATCGCCCCCAGCTTCGCCGACATCTTCTTCAACAACTGCTACAAAAACGGCCTTTTGCCTATCGTTTTGACAGAAGAACAGGTTGACCAGCTTTTCAAAGAAGTTGAAGCCAATGAAGGCTATCAGCTCTCCATCGACCTTGCCGAGCAAACCCTGACCACCCCTAGCGGTGAAACATTTACATTCGATATTACCGAACACCGCAAACACTGCCTCTTAAACGGCTTGGACGAAATCGGCCTAACCCTGCAACACGCTGACGAAATTCACGCCTTCGAAGAAAAACGCCGTCAAAGCCAGCCTTGGCTGTTTAACGGTTGATATACAAAAGGCCGTCTGAAAAATGTAAGTGTTTCAGACGGCCTTTACTGAATGCTTTGGGATAGTCCATGAGATCATTCGACGAATTAATCCAAACCCAAGACCCTGCGTGGCCATTGATTCAAGAGTGGATTGCAGAAGCGACAAACAGTATTGAAGTTCTGCCACGTACGCTTGAAAAGGCAAAGGAAGAACTTGTCAAAACCCAAGTAACGATACGTTCGTTTATGGGTGCTGTCGTTTATGAAACCGGCGGTATCCTTATCGATGACGGCTGGTTGCGGATACTGGGTTCTGGCAGCGCGAAGCTACCCCGTGGTTTGGGAAGTTGGAATCTGGGCCGCACACAATCCGAGCCAGCAGGCCCTGCTCCCTATTATCTGTTTGCCGATGATGCCGCGGGCGGCTATTTTGCGATTAATGGTGGGGGATTGAATGGCAAAGTAGGTAATGTTTTCTACCTGCCGCCGGATACCTTGGAATGGGAAGATTGCGGTAAAGGTTATGGTGACTTCTTAAATTGGGCATTGACCGGCGATTTGCAGTTGTTTTACGAAAACCTGCGTTGGGAAAATTGGCGCGAAGAAATCCGTGATTTGAATGGCGACAGCGTTTATACGTTCTTTCCGTTTTTATGGACTGAAGAAGGCAGCGATATAAACCAAGTCAGCCGTAAGCGTGTTCCCATAGCGGAACATTATGCTTCCACTTTGGATTTGCAAAACACAACTCCATAAAAAGCATTTTCAGACGGCCTTGTTGTTACAATTCAAATAAAGCATCCTTAAAAACGTATTAGTCTGAAGTTTAATTCTACCTAACCACACCATGATTACCGACACCATAAGCAATGCCACCCGCTATGCTGCCCTGCACCCCGACTTTGCTGAAGCCTTCTATCTGTTGCAAAACCTAGATTTTGCCAATCTGCCGGACGGCCAAGTGCCGTGCGAGAATCCCAATATCCGTATTTTTATCGGCAGCGAGCCGATGAGGACTCAAGGCGAAGCTCAGCCTGAAGCGCACTTAAAACACATTGATATTCAAACGCCGATTGATGGCAGCGAAACATATGGCTGGATAGACAGAGGCCGTCTGAAAAACGGTTTGGGCTACAAAGAAAAACGTGATATCGAATTTTTCGACTGCGAGCCGGAAACCTGGCTGACCTTGGAGCCCGGCGAATTTGCGCTATTTTTCCCGAATGATGCGCATGCCCCATTGGTCGGCGACAGAGCAAACATACGCAAAGTTGTTTTTAAAATCCGTGTTGAAACCGAACGCCTATAATCTTTCAGACGGCCTTATTTCCTTATCCAGGACACAATATGTCTTTTTTCAGCAGGTTGTTCCGCTCCAAACCTAAATTAATGACTTGGCAGGAATTTGTCGAATACTTTGCCCGTCGTATCCAAGAAGAATTGGATCTTGAGGCGAAAATCGACTGGGGCGAAAACATTGCTTCTTCGCCTATCATCGTCCAGTTGTCCGAAGATGATGAAGCATCGTTCAGCACATATTTGAGCAACCATTACACAAGTTATCTGCAGAATCCCGAGGCCTTGGAAGCTATTGTTGCTGCCAATTTAGCGGTTATCGATAAGATTCAGGACACTGATGCCAGTGTTTCAGCACAACAAATTCTTCCGACGATTAAAAATACGATTTATCTGGAAAACGTCAGACTGATTACAAATACGGACGAAGACGAGCCTGCCGATTACCTGGTATACAAACCGATTGCAGGCGATATCATGTTGCTTTATATGGTGGATACGGAAGAATCCATGCATACGCTCAATCGTGAGCATATGAAAGAGGCCGGTATTGAAGATGAAGACGCCTTGTATCGTACCGCCATGGATAATTTGCGCCAACGGATGAATGGACGTGTCCAAATTCATCATGCCGAAGGTTGGTCATTGACTCAAATCCATTTGGACAACGATTATGATGCTTCCCTGATTTTGCTTTTGGACGAAGTACTTAAAGACGATCCTATGCTGCCGGCCAACCCCGTTTTTGCAGTCCCGGCGCGCAACGCCCTACTCGTTTGCAGCCCGTCCGATGAAGAAGCTTTGCAGGCGATGGCGAATATTGCCCTGCAGGCATTTGAAGACTCTGCCTACGCAATTTCTACCCAGCTTTACCAGTACCATAATGGTACAATCAGCGTTTTCAGAGCAAATTGATTTAAGGCCGTCTGAAAAACAGACGACCTGCCCTTTACCTAAAACCTTCCCATAAGGAAACCCGAAATGACCAAACATATCGCTATCTTGCGCGGCGACGGCATCGGCCCTGAAATCGTTGCAGAAACCGTCCGTGTACTCGACAAACTTATCGAACAAGGTTTGGATGTCAGCTACGAATATGCGCCTTTGGGCGGCGAAGCCTATGACGAATACGGCCATCCTTATCCAGAATTCACGCAAAACCTTTGCCGTAAAGCCGATGCGGTTCTGCTTGGTGCAGTCGGTTCTCCTCAATACGACAATCTCGACCGTCCGCTGCGTCCTGAGCGCGGCTTGTTGGCTATCCGTAAGGACTTGAATCTGTTTGCCAACCTGCGCCCTGCCATCCTTTATCCCGAGCTGGCCAACGCTTCTACTCTGAAACCGGAAATCGTAGCCGGCCTCGACATCCTTATCGTACGCGAACTGACCGGCGATATTTACTTTGGCGAACCGCGCGGCATCCGTGTTTTGGAAAACGGCGAACGCGAAGGCTACAACACCATGAAATACAGCGAAAGCGAAATCCGCCGTATTGCCCACGTTGCCTTCCAATCCGCCCAAAAACGCAGCAAAAAAGTCTGCTCCGTAGGCAAAGCCAACGTTTTGGAAACCACCGAACTGTGGCGCGAAATCTTTGAAGAAGTCGGCAAGCAATATCCTGATGTCGAGCTTTCCCATATGTATGTCGACAATGCAGCCATGCAGTTGGTGCGCGCGCCTAAACAATTTGACGTGATTGCCACCGGCAACATCTTCGGTGATATCCTCTCTGATGAAGCTTCCATGCTGACCGGCTCCATCGGTATGCTGCCTTCTGCTTCTTTGGACGAAAACGGCAAAGGCCTGTACGAACCGTCTCACGGCTCCGCTCCTGACATTGCCGGTCAAAACAAAGCCAATCCGCTGGCGACCGTATTGTCTCTTGCCATGCTGCTGCGTTATAGCCTGAACGACGAAGCACGCGCGCAACAGGTTGAAAACGCCGTACAAAAAGTACTGCAACAAGGCTTGCGTACCGGCGACATTTACGAAGAAGGTACCAAACTGGTCTCCTGCTCAGAAATGGGCGATGCCGTATTGGCCGCTTTGTAAGAGGCCGTCTGAAAAAAGCGTGGGACCAATCCCATGCTTTTTTTATATGTAAAAACTCGGAAACATAAAAAAGGGCGTGTCTTTACACGCCCTTTCGTCTTATTTCAGACGGCCCTAAGATTGAAGCAATCAACCTTTTTTATGTTTGCCGCCAAAGCCGTCGTTAGCCTTACGTTTGCCTTTAAAACCTTCGCCGCCTTTTTTGAAACCATCAGACTTCTTGAAACCGTCTTTCTTAAAGCCTTCTTTCTTGAAACCGTCTTTTTTATGGCCTTCGCCGCGAGCTTTACCGCCGAAACCTTCTTTAGCCGGTTTCTTATCGCCGCGCCAGCCGCCTGATTTACGATCGCCCCAGCCGCCTTTGCCTTTCGGTTTGCCGCCGGCAGATTTGCGTTTGCGTGTCGGCTCCATGCCTTCAATGGTCAGCTCAGGTAATTTACGGCCGATGTATTTTTCGATTTTGTGTACTTTGACATATTCGTTCACTTCGGCAAAAGTAATCGCAATACCGGTACGGCCTGCGCGGCCGGTACGGCCGATGCGGTGAACGTAGTCTTCAGCCTGTTTCGGCAAGTCGTAGTTGATAACGTGGGTAATAGTCGGTACGTCGATACCTCGTGCGGCAACGTCGGTGGCAACCAAAATTTTGCAGCGGCCTTTGCGCAAGTCCATCAGCGTGCGGTTACGCCAGCCTTGCGGCATATCACCGTGCAGGCAGTTGGCGGCAAAACCTTTTTCGTACAATTCATCCGCGATGACTTCGGTCATGGCCTTGGTGGACGTGAAAATCACGCATTGGTCGATGTTGGCGTCGCGCAAGATGTGGTCGAGCAGACGGTTTTTATGGCGCATATCGTCGCAGTACAACAGCTGCTCTTCGATTTTGCCTTGATCATCCACACGCTCAACTTCGATGATTTCAGGATCTTTGGTCAGTTTGCGCGCCAGTTTGCCGACCGCGCCGTCCCAAGTGGCGGAGAACAACAAAGTCTGACGGTCGCTCGGCGTCGCTTCAACGATGGTTTCAATGTCATCGATAAAGCCCATGTCCAACATACGGTCGGCTTCGTCCAGAATCAGCACTTCCAAGCGGGCGAAATCGACTTTGCCGCTTTGCATCAAGTCCATCAGACGGCCCGGCGTGGCGACAATCAGGTCAACCGGTTTGCTCAGGGCGCGGGTTTGGTAGCCGAAAGATGCGCCGCCGACAATGCTGACGGTGCGGAACCAACGCATATTTTTGGCATACGCCAGCGCGTTTTTCTCGACTTGCGCCGCCAGTTCGCGGGTTGGGGTCAATACCAAAGCGCGCGGGCCTTTGCCCGGTTTTTCGCTGCGTTTGGTCAGTTTTTGCAAAGTCGGCAGCAAGAAGGCTGCGGTTTTGCCTGAACCAGTTTGTGCCGAAGCCATAATGTCGCGTCCGTCCAAAGCAAACGGAATCGCTTGCGCCTGAATCGGCGTCGGGCTTTCGTAACCCTCGCTGCGCACGGCGGACAAGATGTTTTTATCAAGGTTCAAATCGGCAAATTTAATAGACATGGCTATCCTAAAGAGACAACAACGCGCACGTCTGAACAGTTTCAGACGACCTGAAGCAAAGGAAAGTAACGATACGGGAAATGTGAAGTTACAGGGTTGTCGCAAGCATCTTGCTTGTGGTTAACATCGACGACAACCTGCACAGAAAAGGCTTTGCCAATAAGCAAGCAATAAAAGAAACGCGCCCGAAACGGCGGTTTAGGTTGGATGACGATGGCTTCGTATCAAAAGGCGAACGGCGGATAATATAGATTTTATGGATAACAGTCAAGCAAAAAGGCATCAAGTGCGTTAAAATCCAACCCCTTCCCAATACTTATTCAGGCCGTCTGAAACCATGACCGACATTACTCCCTTTGCCAACCGCTTGGGCAAAAACATCAAACATCTTATGAAATGGGCCAAACGCAACAATATCGAAGCCTGGCGCATTTACGACCGCGACATCCCCCAATTCCCCTTCGCCGTCGATGTTTACGGCGACCAAATCCACCTTCAGGAATACGATACTGGCTGGCTGATGCAGCCCGAAGAGTATGAAGCATGGCTTGCCGATGTATTGGAAGCCATCGGTTTTGTGACCGGTTTTTCTCCCGAACAAATCCACCTCAAGCGCCGCGAACGCCAAAAAGGTTTGCAACAATACGAGAAAACCGGCAAAACCGGCGATGATTTCGTCATCACGGAAAACAGCCGCAAGTTTTGGGTCAACCTCGACAAATACCTCGACACCGGCCTTTTCCTCGACCACCGCAACACACGCAAAAAAGTCGGCGAAACCGCAGCGGGCAAACGCTTCCTCAACCTGTTTTCCTACACCGGCAGCTTCACCGTCTATGCCGCCACCGGCGGCGCGGTATCCAGCGAAACCGTCGATTTATCCAACACTTATCTCGAGTGGGCAAAACGCAATTTTGAACTCAACGGCATCAGCCCCGAACAACACAAAATCGTCCGCGCCGATGTGTTCCAATATCTGCAAAATGCCACCGCCGAAGGCAAAAAGTTCGACCTGATCGTCATGGATCCGCCCAGCTTTTCCAACAGCAAAAAGATGCTCGACATCCTCGACATCCAGCGCGACCACCCAAAACTCATAGCCGGTGCGATGAGCCTGCTCGCTTCAGACGGCATTTTGTACTTCTCCAACAACTTGCGCAGCTTCGTCTTGGATGACTCGGTATCGGAGCAATACGCCGTCAAAGACATTTCCAAGCAGTCCGTTCCCGACGATTTCCGCAACAAAAAAATCCATCAATGCTGGGAAATCAAGCATAAATAAGCATCAGGCCGTCTGAAAGCCAGTTTTCAGACGGCCTGATTGCCATATTGAATCTCTCAATCAATAAGCGCATAATTGAAAAAATTGTTGACAATATCAAAAGGAAAAGAACATGCAAAACTACCTGACGCCCAATTTCTCATTCGCCCCCATGATTCCGGAACGCGCGCTCGGCAGCCGGGTTTGGGATACCGAAGGACGAGAATACATTGACCTGTCAGGCGGTATTGCAGTGAACGCACTGGGGCATTGCCATCCCGATTTAGTCGCAACCTTAACCGAACAATCGCAAAAACTCTGGCACATTTCTAATATCTACACCACCCAACCGGCGCAAGAATTGGCCAAAAAATTGGTCGAAAACACCTTCGCCGACAAAGTGTTTTTCTGCAATTCCGGCGCAGAGGCCAATGAAGCCGCTTTAAAACTGGCGCGCAAATACGGCCGCGATCATTTTGGCGAACACAAAACCGAAATCATCTCCTGCCTCAATAGCTTCCACGGTCGCACCCTGTTTACCGTATCCGTCGGCGGCCAGCCCAAATACAGCAAAGATTACGCGCCGCTGCCGTCAGATATTACCCATGTTCCATTTAATGATATTGCCGCATTGGAAACCGCCGTCGGCGACAAAACCTGCGCCGTGATTATCGAGCCGATTCAAGGCGAAAGCGGCATTCTGCCTGCCTCTCAAGAATACCTGCAAGCCGCACGCCGTTTGTGCGACAAACACGGCGCCTTGCTAATTTTGGACGAAGTGCAAACCGGCATGGGCCATACAGGCAAACTGTTTGCCTACGAGCATTACGGCATCATACCCGACATCATCAGCTCCGCCAAAGCCTTGGGTTGCGGTTTCCCCATCGGTGCGATTCTGACCACCGATAAAATCGCCCCGACCTTCGGGCCGGGGACGCACGGCTCGACTTTCGGCGGCAATCCGATGGCATGCGCGGTCGGCAGCCGTGCGTTTGACATCATCAATGCGCCTGGAACATTGACACACGTTCAGCAACAAGGCCAAAAACTTCAGACGGCCTTGCGTGAAATAGGCGTAAAAACCGGCGTATTTAAAGAAGTCCGCGGCATGGGCTTGCTGCTCGGCTGCGTGTTGGCAGACGAATACGCAGGCAAGGCTTCGGAAATTACCGCCGCCGCTTTGAAACACGGCCTGATGGTACTGGTTGCCGGAGCCAATGTGGTGCGTTTCGCCCCCAGCCTTCTGCTGAACGATGAAGACATGGCCGAAGGCTTGAAACGTTTTGAAGCGGCTTTGAACGAATGGTTGGCCTGATTTTCAAAGCCCAATAGCCAAATCAGCCGACAGCTTTTATTCCCTAATTGATGCCATATAATAAAGGCCGTCTGAAAGACCGTTTAAGTTTTTCAGACGGCCTTTTTCAATATTGAAAACAACATCCGCCTACATGCTTTGTCATTTGATGTTTGTTAAAAATCATACCGCCTCTTCGTGCTACGCTTGGCAAACAATTTGATTTTACGAAGAAAAGGAGCAGGAGATGGTATCGTTGAAAACCCAAATCGCCGGTTTTTCCTTTGACAACTGCCTGATGAATGCCGCTGGGGTGTCATGCATGACTGTTGAAGAATTGGAAGCGGTCAGACAGTCTTCGGCAGGCACTTTCATTACCAAGACCGCAACGCTTACCCCCCGTCAAGGAAACCCCGAGCCACGTTATCACGATGTTCCTCTCGGCAGCATCAATTCGATGGGCTTGCCAAACCAAGGCATTGATTACTATCTGGATTACCTGCTTACCCTTCAAGAGTCTCATCCCCAAAGGGCTTTTTTCCTCTCACTGGTCGGTATGTCGCCCGATGAAACGCACACGCTGTTGAAAAAAGTGCAAAACAGCGGATTCAACGGCATTACCGAACTCAATCTTTCCTGCCCAAACGTCCCCGGCAAGCCGCAAATCGCCTATGATTTTGAAACCACCGAACGGATTTTGAGCGAAGCCTTCAGCTACTTCGATAAACCTTTAGGCATCAAACTGCCGCCATATTTCGATATCGTCCATTTCGATCAAGCAGCGGAAGTGTTCAACCGCCATCCCCTAAAATTCGTCAACTGTGTCAACTCCATCGGCAACGGCATGTATATCGAAGACGAATCCGTCGTCATCCGCCCGAAAAACGGCTTCGGCGGCATAGGCGGCCAATATATCAAACCGACTGCGCTCGCCAATGTCCACGCGTTCTATCAAAGACTGGATCCGTCTATTCAAGTCATTGGAACAGGCGGCGTTTACAGCGGCCGGGATGCTTTTGAACACATCTTGTGCAGCGCAAGCATGGTACAGATCGGCACGGCGCTACACCAGCAAGGCGTAGGTATTTTTGAACGGGTTTCCCTTGAATTAAAAGCCATCATGGCGCAAAAAGGCTATGGAAAACTGGAAGACTTCAAAGGCAAATTGAAATATTTGGCATAAGGTTTACGCTAAAAAACGCCCAAGGCCGTCTGAAAATTTCAGACGGCCTTGTTGTATAATTGTTCCCCACATTACCCGTCTTCCCCCTTCAATGAAACTCAACCCCCAACAGCAAGCCGCAGTCCAATATCTTGGCGGCCCCCTGCTCGTCCTTGCCGGCGCAGGCAGCGGCAAAACCGGCGTTATTACGCAAAAAATCAAGCATTTGATTGTCAATGTCGGCTATCTGCCGCATACCGTCGCCGCGATTACCTTCACCAATAAAGCCGCTACGGAAATGCAGGAGCGCGTCGCCAAAATGCTGCCCAAATCGCAAACGCGCGGGCTGACGATTTGCACGTTCCACTCTTTGGGCATGAAGATTTTGCGCGAAGAGGCCAATCAAATCGGTTACAAAAAAAACTTTTCCATCCTCGACTCTACCGACAGCGCGAAAATCATCGGCGAACTCTTGGGCGGCACGGGCAAAGAAGCTGTATTCAAAGCGCAGCACCAGATTTCCCTGTGGAAAAACGATTTAAAAACGCCCGAAGACGTACTTCAGACGGCCTCCAATGTGTGGGAGCAACAAACAGCGCGCGTCTATGCGAGCTATCAGGAAACCCTGCAAAGCTATCAGGCGGTGGACTTCGACGACTTAATCCGTCTGCCCGCCGTGCTGTTGCAGCAAAACAGCGAAGTGCGCAACAAATGGCAGCGGCGGCTGCGTTATCTGTTGGTTGACGAATGTCAGGACACCAATACCTGCCAATTTACGCTGATGAAGCTCTTGACCGGCGCGGAAGGCATGTTTACCGCCGTCGGCGACGACGACCAGTCCATCTACGCTTGGCGCGGTGCGAACATGGAAAACCTGCGAAAAATGCAGGAAGACTATCCGCAGATGAAAGTCATCAAGCTGGAGCAAAACTACCGCTCCACCGCGCGGATTCTCAAAATCGCCAACAAAGTGATTGAAAACAACCCCAAGCTGTTCACGAAAAAACTTTGGTCGCAGTTTGGCGAAGGCGAAATCGTCAAAGTCGTTGCCTGTCAAAGTGAGCAGCACGAAGCCGACTGGGTTGTCAGCCAAATCGTCAAGCAGAAGCTGGTCGGCGGCGACAAAACCCAATACGCCGATTTCGCCGTGTTATACCGCGGCAACCATCAGGCGCGGATTTTTGAAGAAGCCCTGCGCAGCGCACGCGTTCCCTACCAGCTCTCCGGCGGACAAAGTTTTTTCGACAAAGCCGAAATCAAAGACGTTTTGTCCTATTTGCGCCTGCTTGCCAACCCCAACGACGATCCTGCCTTCTTGCGCGCCGTGACCACGCCCAAACGCGGCATCGGCGATGTAACGCTGGGCAAGCTCAACACCTACGCGCACGAACACGAATGCAGCCTGTATGAAGCCGCGCAAACCGAAGAAGCCCTTGCTTTGCTGAACAACACCAACCGCCAACACCTGCAAGCCTTCATGGACATGATTGAAAACTACCGCGCCAAAGCCGAAACCAGCGAAGCAGGCGAGCTTATTCATAACCTACTGAAAGAAATCGACTACGAAAACCACCTGCTTGCCAGTGAAGAAGGCAAAGCAGGCGAAATCAAATGGCGCAACGTTACCGACCTGACCGGCTGGCTGGAACGCAAAGGCGAGCAGGACGGCAAAAACATCATCGAACTTGCCCAAACCATCGCCTTAATGACGCTTTTAGAAGGTAAAGGCGAAGAAGAAGTCGATGCCGTCAAACTCTCGACACTGCACGCTTCCAAAGGTTTGGAATACCCCTACGTTTTCCTTGTCGGTTGCGAAGAAGGCATCTTGCCACACAACGACAGCATCGAAGAAGACAATGTCGAAGAAGAACGTCGTCTGATGTACGTCGGCATCACCCGCGCCAAACGCCAGCTTACACTGACCCACTGCCTCAAACGCAAAAAACAAGGCACATGGCAATTCCCCGAGCCCAGCCGCTTCATAGACGAAATGCCGCAGGAAGACATCAAGATTTTAGGACGCAAAGGCGGCGATCCGATTGTGAGCAAGGAAGAAGGCAAAAGTCATTTAGCAGGCTTGCTGGATATGCTGGGGAATAAAAAGAAAGGATAAGGCAAGGCCGTCTGAAAACAAGGTTTCAGACGGCCTTATTGTCAGCAAAAAATCACAAACAACCATCCAATAATCCTCACTTTACGTCGTCGCACCTATCCAACGCCATTTCGCCCAATCCTTCAAAAATAAATAAAAATAGCTGAATAATCAGATATAAAATAAACAAAAGGACGGAAAGACGGCTTCTTCCGTCTTCTGTTCACAAGTAAAAATTGTCAACATTTCAAGTATAAATTCACAAGCAAAATTGCATTTTTCAGGTATAATAATGGATTCCCCAACTGCATTTTGTGAGCTGAATCCATGTCTGTTGTTCTGCCCTTGCGCGGTGTAACCGCCCTTTCCGATTTCCGTGTTGAAAAACTCTTTCAAAAAGCAGCCGCACTCGGCCTGCCCGAAGTCAAATTAAGCAGCGAATTTTGGTATTTTGTCGGTAGCGAAAAAGCACTTGATGCCGCGACAGTCGAAAAACTGCAAGCCTTACTGGCGGCGCAAAGCGTTGAACAAACGCCCAAAGCGCGCGAGGGCTTGCATTTATTTTTGGTAACGCCCCGTTTGGGCACCATTTCGCCTTGGGCTTCCAAAGCAACCAATATCGCCGAAAACTGCGGTCTGGAAGGCATTGAGCGTATTGAACGCGGCATGGCCGTATGGTTGGAAGGTGCGCTTACCGACGGGCAAAAACAACAATGGGCAGCCCTGTTGCACGACCGCATGACCGAAAGCGTGTTGACTGACATCGATGCAGCGGCGCAACTGTTCCACCACATCCAATCGGAAACCTTCTCCAGCGTAGATGTTTTGGGCGGCGGTAAAGAGGCTTTGGTCAAAGCCAATACCGAAATGGGCTTGGCGCTTTCAGCCGACGAAATCGATTATCTGGTTGAAAACTATCAGGCTTTAAACCGCAATCCGTCCGATGTTGAATTGATGATGTTCGCTCAGGCAAACAGCGAACACTGCCGCCACAAAATCTTCAACGCCGACTTCATCCTCAATGGCGAAAAACAACCAAAATCGCTTTTCGGCATGATTCGTGACACGCACAACGCGCATCCCGAAGGCACGGTCGTTGCCTATAAAGACAATTCGTCCGTGATCGAAGGCGCGAAAATCGAGCGTTTCTATCCGAATGCGGCGGAAAACCAAGGCTATCGTTTCCACGAAGAAGACACGCATATCATCATGAAAGTGGAAACGCACAACCACCCGACCGCCATCGCTCCGTTTGCGGGCGCGGCAACGGGTGCGGGCGGCGAAATCCGTGATGAAGGCGCAACAGGCAAAGGTTCGCGTCCGAAAGCGGGCTTGACCGGATTTACCGTCTCCAACCTGAATATCCCGGGCCTGGAGCAGCCTTGGGAACAAGCCTACGGCAAACCCGGCCATATTGCTTCCCCTTTAGACATCATGATCGAAGGCCCGATCGGTGGCGCAGCGTTCAACAACGAATTCGGCCGCCCGAACCTCTTGGGCTACTTCCGCACTTTTGAAGAAAAATTTGACGGTCAGGTTCGCGGCTATCACAAACCGATTATGATTGCCGGCGGTTTGGGCAGCATTCAGGCACAACAAACACACAAAGACGAAATCCCCGAAGGCGCCTTGCTGATCCAACTGGGCGGCCCGGGCATGCTCATCGGCTTGGGCGGCGGCGCGGCTTCTTCGATGAATACCGGAACAAACGACGCGTCTTTGGACTTCAACTCCGTACAACGCGGCAACCCTGAAATCGAACGCCGTGCGCAAGAAGTGATCGACCGCTGCTGGCAGCTTGGCGACAAAAACCCGATTATCTCCATCCACGACGTCGGTGCGGGCGGTCTGTCCAACGCCTTCCCCGAACTCGTCAACGATGCCGGACGCGGCGCGGTATTCAAGTTGCGCGAAGTGCCGCTGGAAGAACACGGCCTCAACCCGCTGCAAATCTGGTGCAACGAATCGCAAGAGCGTTATGTGTTGTCGATTTTGGAAAAAGATTTGGACACCTTCCGCGCCATCTGCGAACGCGAACGCTGCCCGTTTGCCGTTGTCGGCACGGCAACCGACGACGGTCATTTGAAAGTGCGCGACGATTTGTTCTCCAACAATCCCGTCGATTTGCCGTTGAACGTTTTACTCGGCAAACCGCCCAAAACCACGCGTACCGACAAAACAGTTACGCCGTCTGAAAAACCATTTAACGCCGGCGATATCGACATTACCGAAGCCGCCTACCGCGTTTTGCGCCTGCCTACCGTAGCCGCCAAAAACTTCCTGATTACCATCGGCGACCGCAGCGTCGGCGGCATGACCCACCGCGACCAAATGGTCGGCAAATACCAAACCCCCGTAGCCGACTGCGCCGTTACCATGATGGGCTTCAACACCTATCGCGGCGAAGCAATGTCTATGGGCGAAAAACCGACCGTCGCCCTGTTTGACGCACCTGCCTCGGGCAGAATGTGCGTCGGCGAAGCCATCACCAACATCGCGGCGGTCAATATCGGCGACATCGGCAACATCAAGCTCTCCGCCAACTGGATGGCGGCGTGTGGCAACGAAGGCGAAGACGAAAAACTCTACCGCACCGTCGAAGCCGTCTCCCAAGCCTGTCAGGCATTGGATCTGAGCATCCCCGTAGGCAAAGACAGCCTGTCAATGAAAACCGTGTGGCAGGACGGCGAAGAGAAAAAATCTGTCGTCTCGCCGTTGAGCCTGATTATCTCCGCGTTCGCGCCAGTTCAAGACGTACGCAAAACCGTTACGCCCGTATTAAAAGACAATGCCAATTCATTCACTATTCTGCTGATGATTGACTTAGGCAACAACAAGTGCCGTATGGGTGGGTCTGCACTGGCTCAAGTGTATAACCGAAGCGGCGGCGAAGCACCTGATATTGATGCAGGCCATCTGAAAGCGTTTTATCAGTTAATTCAGCAACTCGTTCAAGAAGATAAGTTGCTGGCCTACCACGACCGCAGCGACGGCGGTTTGTTTGTGACTCTGGCAGAAATGGCATTTGCTTCTCGCCGTGGCATGAATCTCGACCTGCTGACAATGGTAAGTAAAAAAATTAACGTTCAAAACGAGTATTACTCGTCTCAAGAATGGCAAAAATTTGTCCTAACTACCCTGTTTAACGAAGAATTAGGAGCCGTTATTGCTGTTCACGCTGCCGACCACGAATATATTTTCAATTTGTGCGAGAAACTGAATCTCACGCTGCACTATTTGGGAGAGTTTGCCGACAGCGGCCATATGGTCATCAATGCAGGAGAAGAAATTTTCAATCAATCCCTTACCGACCTGCAACGCGCATGGCAGGAAACCAGCCACGCCATTCAACGTCTGCGCGACAACCCTGCCTGCGCCGACAGTGAGTTTGCCCTGATTGACGACAACGACCGCAGCGCATTGTTTGCCGACGTGAAGTTCGACGTGAACGAAGACATCGCCGCGCCTTTCGTCAACAGCGGCGCGAAACCCAAAATCGCCATTCTGCGCGAACAGGGCGTAAACGGACAAATCGAAATGGCCGCCGCCTTTACCCGCGCCGGATTCGATGCCTACGACGTGCATATGTCCGACCTGATGGCAGGCCGCGTCCACCTTGCCGACTTCAAAATGCTGGCGGCGTGCGGCGGCTTCAGCTACGGCGACGTACTCGGTGCGGGCGAAGGCTGGGCGAAATCCATCCTGTTCCACCCTGCTCTGCGTGACCAATTTGCCGCCTTCTTCGCCGACCCGAACACGCTGACACTGGGCGTGTGCAACGGCTGCCAAATGGTCAGCAACCTCGCCGAGATTATCCCGGGCGCAGAGGCATGGCCTAAATTCAAACGCAACTTAAGCGAACAGTTTGAAGCGCGCCTGAGCATGGTTCATGTCCCCAAATCAGCCTCCCTGATTCTGAACGAAATGCAAGGCTCCAGCCTGCCCGTCGTGGTCAGCCACGGCGAAGGCCGCGCCGACTTCGCGCTTCACGGCGGCAATATTTCCACCGATTTGGGCATTGCGCTGCAATATGTGGACGGTCAAAACCAAGTCACCCAAACCTACCCGCTCAACCCCAACGGCTCACCGCAAGGCATCGCCGGTGTGACCAACGCCGACGGCCGCGTCACCATCATGATGCCCCACCCCGAACGCGTGTACCGCGCCGCGCAAATGAGCTGGAAACCGGAAGACTGGACGGAACTCTCCGGCTGGTACCGCCTCTTCGCCGGAGCAAGGAAGGCTTTGGGTTAACCGGCAGGCTGATTTGATTCGGCTTTAAAGAAAAGGTCGTCTGAAAACGATTTAGCGGATTCTGCTATATCTGTTTTCAGACGACCTTTATATGTTCTTTTGCGTATAATACCGAACCAACCGCCGTCATTCCCGCGCAGGCGGAAATCCAGCCCCCTGCATTTCAGAAATACTCAAAGACTACTGTAAATTCAAGCTTCTGGATTCCCGCCTACGCGGGAATGACGGTCATAGGAAAATCAATGCATTACCCCAAATAATTAAATTAGAAAACTTAACTTTGATAGGAAGACTTAATGGCGAAAACAAAATATTCCGCACGGATCAATGGGGAACATATTGATGGGACAATAGAAATTATAAAAAGAATCGTCTTACATCTGCATGATATGGGCAAAACACAATTTAAGGTAAAAGATGTAGATGAACAGATTGAAGAACTAAAAAACCAATGGCAGATTACTCCTGACTATAATGATGATACACATGCTTCTTTGCATGTACTTAGTGTCAATTCAAACTCAAGGAAGCATTATCACGAATCAATGCACCAAGACTTTTTATGGTGGAAAAAAGGAGGAATATTTGAATTATACAAACCAACAAATTTTCAAATAAACTCAACCCAATCTTTGGAACAAGATCTCAGTAAACTCAAAGAACAATTAGCATCCGAAATTGAACCAGAAAAGCGAACCGAAATCGAAACCTTAATAAAAGCTCGTCAAGGGCAAGGCAGATTCCGGCAAAAACTACTCGAACTGTATCCGAGCTGTCCGCTAACAGGTCTAGATATCCAGCCTTTACTCATCGCCAGCCATATTAAACCTTGGAGTAAGTGCAACGATAAAGAGCGGTTAGATCCCTTCAACGGTCTGATGCTCGCACCCAATATCGACGCATTATTCGATAGCGGTCTGATTACGTTTGAGACCGACGGTACGATAAAAATCAGTCCAAAAATCGATCTGGAAAATCAAAAGCGGCTTGGAACTTTTCCCGATATGCAATTAAAAATCGAACCTGAAAGCGAAAAATATTTCGAGTATCACCGCAACCATGTTTTCCAAAAAGAAGAATAAATAGTGTTGAACAGTCCGTTGACTTAAGGTCGTCTGAAAACGATTTAGCGAACCCCGCTCTATCTGTTTTCAGACGACCTTTTGCGTCCTTTTGCGTATAAAAACCAAACCCGTCGCCGTCCTTCTGTATAATTCCCACTTTTAAACTATAATCGACATATTCAGACGGCCTTTCCCGACATTATGACTCGACAAGCCTTTATCCTCAGTGATTGCGAATTTCCCGAATGCGGCGAAAAGCCTTACGCCCTGTTGACCGCGAATCCGACTAAGGAACACCACTTCGTCGCCCAAACCGAGCAACGGCAGCACGCGCATAATCCGCAGGTCAGCCCGCAGAATCAGAATGTTTACAAGCTGCCCTTGTCCATGTTCCACACTGGCGAAAAAGCCCGCGGCAAAGAACAAAACCGCAGCGAAGCGATAAGCGTTAACATCATCGGCAATTTGGCGGCGAAAAACCTCTATACACTGACCTTTGTCGAAGACTCTGCCAACCAATACAATCTGGAAAGCTGGTTCAACCGTCATGAAAGCGGCTACGAAGAGGCCTGCAACCACCTGTGCACCTTACCTGCAGGCCGTCTGAAAACACCTACGGCAAATGCTGACACCGTCAAAGTACCGGATGCCTTGTGGCGGATATTGCGGCTGAAATTCCTCGGTATTCTGCGCAATCCGCACAACCATAAAAACCTGTTTGCCCACCGCCTGCACCAAACACTTCGGGCGCGGCTGCCGGAAGTCGGTTTTGAATTTGTCCGCTTGATCAGCAAACGCGACCCCAAGCGCATTGAAGCCATTATGCAGGACTACCGTTTCACTTTTCTCGGCTATGTCGATTGGCTGGGCGGGCTTTACGGTATGTTGAGCGAAGGCGTGGCGCAGCCGTCGTTGTTTGAACGGCTGTTTTGCAACATCTTTGCCGAACCTGAAGCCGTGAAAATCGAATTGTTCCGCTATCCGGAAAACACGGGGCTGTGCCTGTTTGGCGACAGCAGTTTCTGCCTGCAAGCCTCGGCCAAGCTATTGAGCGTCGGCGTCAATATTTCGCACGATATGTTTGCCATCGTCCATCTGCAAACCGACCGTTGGTACGCGTTTAAAAACACCTTTCATCACGACGCGCCCAAACTGCAAGGCCAAGTGCGGATTATCGACGGCGACCAAACCCAAAGATTGCTGTTCAACCGACTGAGCATCCAGCAAGCCCATGAAGCCGTGTTCGGCCAAAGCCCGAATATCAAAGATTATTTAGAGGCCGTCTGAAACCCCAAACCAGAAGAAAGCATATGAAAATCACACCAATCCAAGCCCTAAACGACAACTACATCTGGATGATTCAAGAAGGCAACCATGTCGTCTGCGTTGATCCGTCCGATGCCACGCCGGTCTTAAAATTCCTTGTTCACAACCACTTGATGCTGGCGCAAACATGGATTACCCATCCCCATCATGACCATATCGGCGGCGCGAAAGCGCTGCACAACGGCTTCTTAGAATCCCCAATCTATGGCGAAAGCGACATCGACGTGGCGACGCATACCGTCACAGCAGGCACGCAGTTCCCGTTTGGCGAAGGCTTGGTTACCGTTTGGGCAACCCCCGGCCATACCGACCGCCACATCAGCTATCTGCTGGAAAATTCAGACGGCCTGCATGTTTTCTGCGGCGATACCTTGTTCTCCGCCGGTTGCGGCCGCGTATTTACCGGCACAATCGAGCAACTTTACGACAGCTTCCACCGATTCAACCAACTGCCCGAAGAAACGCTGTTTTATCCGGCGCACGAATATACCGCCTCCAACCTGCGCTTTGCCCAGCATATCGAGCCGGACAACGCCGATATTCAGACGGCCTTGGCCGCAGCCGAACACACGCCGACACTGCCTGTCAGCCTAGCGCACGAACGCAAAGTCAATCCGTTTTTCCGCGCAGACCTGCCCCAAGTTCAGGCACGCGCCGAAGAATTGAGCGGACGAAAATTAAACAGCGAACTCGAAGTCTTCGCCGCTTTGCGTGAATTGAAAAATCAATTTTGATTGGGCTTAGTCCCCAAAGAATAAGGCCGTCTGAATAAGCGTGAAACCATGAATCACGCCTGTTCAGACGGCCTTAAAGCCTTCATCAATATCATAACCATAAAAGCATAAGCCTACGGCTGCTTTTTATGTTTCACACATTCCGCAGCATATTGCTCGCCCCAACGGTGCATGGCTTCGATCACAGGCATCAGCGTCCGTCCAAACTCAGTCAACGAATATTCTACCTTCGGCGGCACCTGCGGATACACTTCCCGATGAACGATACCGTCGTTTTCCAATTCGCGCAGCTGCAGCGTCAACATCCGCTGGGTAATACCCGCAAGCAAACGCTGCAATTCATTGAAACGTCGGGTTTCTTCATTTAAATAATATAAAATCAATACCTTCCACTTGCCACCGATAATATCCAAAGTATTGACAACCGGACAGCAAGAGCCGTGTGCGTGTTCTGTTTCCGACATACAAAATCTCCAAACCACAGTATAAAAAATGTGCGTACTTGTTACAAAGTTTGTACCCCCTATAATACAAGCACTCTGTAACAAAAGGCCATCTGAAAGACTTCAGATGGCCATAAAAAGAAGGAACTTTATCATGCGCAACATCAAACAAATCTACCGAGCCGACAGCCAACGCTGGGTAGGCAATGGATTCCTCGTGCAACCTTTGTTCTCCCACATGGCTGACGACCGTGGCACCAATCCATTCCTGATGTTGGACTATGCCGCACCGTATGAATTTGCACCCAACGAAACGCACGGTCCGCGCGGTGTCGGACAGCATCCGCACAAAGGCTTTGAAACCGTTACCATCGCCTACCACGGCGAAGTAGCACACCGCGACTCCAGCGGCGGAGGTGGCATTATTTACGAAGGCGACGTGCAATGGATGACCGCGGGTTCAGGCATTATTCATGAAGAATTCCACTCTGAAAACTTCAGCAAAAAAGGCGGACTGTTTGAAATGGTCCAACTTTGGGTCAACCTGCCCGCCAAAGACAAAAATACTCCGCCACGCTATCAACATCTTGCCAAAGCGAATATTCCCGTCGTCGAATTTCCAGACGAAGCCGGCTACTTACGTCTGATTGCAGGCGAACATGACGGCGTAAAAGGCGCGGCGGACACGTTCACCGAAATGAATGTTTGGGATATTGTGCTTCATGCCGATAAAGAAGCCGAATTGGCAGTACCCGACAATCACAATCTGTCTATGGTTGTCCTGCGCGGAGCGGTGACGTTTAATGGCAAAGAACAGGCGACAGCCGGAGAATTGGTCAATTTTGAGCAAACCGGCGGTAAAGTTCGCGCGAAAGCCGGTAGCGAAGAAGCCAAAATCTTGCTGCTTTCCGGCGTTCCGATTGATGAACCCGTAGTCGGCTACGGCCCATTTGTGATGAATACTGCCGAAGAAATCCGACAAGCCATCAGCGATTTCAAAAGCGGCAAATTCGGCCGTATTGATTAAGGCATTTGCTTAAACTTGCTGATTGATTTCATTGTATGCGTTAACCAAGCTCATCCGTGCAAAAAGGCCGTCTGAACAATATCCGTTCAGACGGCCTTTATTATTTAGGGATTATTCCCACTCAATCGTGGCAGGCGGTTTGCCGCTGACATCATAAACCACGCGGTTAATGCCTTTGACTTCGTTGATGATGCGGTTGGACACGCGGCCAAGCAGCGAGTATGGCAGCTCTGCCCAGTGCGCAGTCATAAAGTCGCTGGTAATCACGGCACGCAAGGCTACGACGTAGTCGTAAGTACGGCCGTCGCCCATTACGCCGACGGATTTCACAGGCAGGAATACGGCAAAGGCTTGGCTGGTCAGGTCGTACCAAGATGTGCCGTTTTCGTCGGTGGTGTTGCGCAATTCTTGAATGAAAATATCGTCTGCTTGACGGAGCAAGTCGGCATATTCTTTTTTCACTTCGCCCAAGATACGCACGCCCAAACCCGGGCCTGGGAACGGATGACGGTACACCATTTCGCGTGGCAAGCCCAAAGCGACACCCAATTCGCGTACTTCGTCTTTGAACAAGTCGCGCAACGGCTCAAGCAATTTGAGCTTCATGTTTTCGGGCAGGCCGCCGACGTTGTGATGCGATTTGATGGCGTGGGCTTTTTTGGTTTTCGCGCCTGCGGATTCGATTACGTCAGGGTAAATCGTACCTTGCGCCAACCATTTAGCGTTGGTGAGTTTTTTCTCTTCAGCGTCAAAGACTTCGATAAATTCCGCACCGATGATTTTGCGTTTTTTCTCCGGATCGGTCACACCGGCAAGTTTCGCCAAAAACTGCTCTTCGGCATCAACGTGAATCACGCGTACGCCCAAGTTGCGGGCAAACATATCCATCACCATTTTGCCTTCGTTCAGGCGCAACAGACCGTGGTCAACAAACACGCAGGTCAGTTGGTCGCCGATGGCACGGTGAATCAGCGCGGCCGCTACGGAAGAGTCCACGCCGCCGGACAAACCCAAAATCACTTCGTCGTTGCCGACTTGTTCGCGGATTTTGGCAACGGCTTCTTCGATGTAGTTCGGCATGGTCCAGCTGGGTTGTGCGCTGCAAATATCCAAGACAAAGCGGTTCAACAGCGCGCGGCCTTGTTTGGTGTGGGTCACTTCAGGGTGGAATTGGATGCCGTAGAATTGTTTCTCAGCGTTTTCCATCATGGCAATCGGGCAAGACGGGGTGTCGCCGATAACAGAGAAGCCGGTAGGCAGTTTGGAAACTTTATCGCCATGGCTCATCCAAACGTCGAGCGTATTAGGCGCATCATCTTGAATGCCGCGTGTCAGCTCGCTGTCGATGGTTTTCACTTGCGCATAACCGAATTCGCGTTGGTTGCCCGGGCTAACTTCGCCGCCCAAGTGGTGCGCCATAAATTGCATACCGTAGCAGATGCCCAAAACTGGAATGCCTAAATCAAAAATACCGGTATCGGCTTGATAATCGGATTCGTAAACGGAATTGGGACCGCCGGAGAGGATGATGCCTTTCGGATTGAAGGCTTTGATTTCGTCCAGAGGCATGTCGAAAGAATGCAGTTCGCAGTAAACGTGGGCTTCGCGCACGCGGCGGGCGATCAGCTGGGTAACTTGCGAGCCGAAGTCGAGGATGAGGATTTTGTCTTGGGTCATGGCTGAAACTTTGCAAAATGTAAGAAAACGGTGCGGCCGGGAGGGTAAATTTCAAATTTAAACCACAATAAAAAAGGCCATCTGAATCGGCGGATTATACCATTGTTCAGACGGCCTTTATAGGGCAAAACCCAAATCTCTCATCTTTCTATTTTGCGTGTTTCTCAGGAATCATATCACTGCGCGAGAGCAACAGCAGACAACCCAACACCACCATGCCGATGGCCAATAACGGCGAGAGGTAAATCCAGTAGCTCATGTGCAGATAAATGGCTGTACCGATATAAACCAGCATCGGGCCGGAAACGATGGACTGTTTGTTGATGCCGTCCATAATCAACACGGCAATGCCCAAAATAATTAATGCGCCGGCAATCATTGTCGATGTCGCAGGCAAAATATCCGTGGCGCGTAAAAACCAAACTGCGCCAAAGATAATCAAAAATAAAGGCAGAAAAAGTGAAGGACGGGACATAACAACGCTCCGTAAAGGTTTCAGACGGCCTGTATTATTGGGTGCGCCGATCATACAGACAAGATATAAAAATGCAATCTTGTGTGTAATTATGCAAAGGTTGGCACAACAAAAAGGCCGTCTGAACAACGGCAAACCGAAATCAAATATTTCAATTTATCCTGCTCCAGACGGCCTTTCAAATCATCAGGCTTTGCCGGTGCTGCCGAATCCGCCTTCACCGCGCTCGCTGGCGGCAAACTCGTCCACAACCTTAAACGCAGCTTGGACAACCGGCACAATCACCATTTGCGCGATACGCTCCATCGGCTCGATGGTAAACGCTTCTTTACCACGGTTCCACAAAGAAACCTTTAATTCGCCTTGATAATCCGAGTCAATCAAACCGACCAAATTACCCAAAACAATACCGTGTTTATGACCCAAACCGGAACGCGGCAACAAAACGGCTGCATACGCAGGGTTGGCCAAATGCACCGCCAAACCGGTCGGCACGAGATACACATCACCCGGCTGCAACACAACGGCTTCATCCAGGCAGGCACGCAAGTCCAAACCGGCAGAACCAGGCGTTGCATAAGCAGGCAGGGAATCGGCCATTTTTGGATTTAAGATTTTCAGTTCGACTTCAGTTTGCATGACAGGACTCCGTATTGTTCTATATTGGAAAGGGCTACGATTATACACAAATGCCCTTGAGGCCGTCTGAAAAAACGGAGTATGATTCAGTCAAACCAAAGGAGAAAATCATGGATTTACACAATATCCGCGAAGACTACAGCAAACGCGAGTTATCGGAAGCCGAATGCCATGCTGACCCGATTGTCCAATTCGAGCAATGGCTGAACGAAGCGATTCACGCCGAAGTCAATGAGCCGACCGCGGTCAACGTTGCCGCCGTAGGCGAAGACGGCAGGCCCAACAGCCGCATGGTACTACTGAAAGAAGTCAACCCCAAAGGCTTTGTTTTCTTTACCAATTACCACAGCCGCAAAGGCCGCTCCTATACGGCACACCCTTTTGCCGCCATGACTTTTTTCTGGCCGGAACTCGAGCGCCAAGTGCGCATTGAAGGACGCATCGAAAAACTCGACGACGACGCTTCGGACGAATATTTTGAAAGCCGCCCCTACACCAGCCGTATCGGCGCATGGGCAAGCGAACAAAGCGAAGTGATTTCCAGCAAAGCCGTTTTGGTGGCCAAAGCCGCAGCCGTCGGTGTCAAACATCCCCTGCATGTTCCCCGCCCGCCGCATTGGGGCGGATACCTCGTTATTCCCGACCGCATCGAATTCTGGCAAGGCCGCCCCAGCCGCCTGCATGACCGCATTCAATACCGCCTGGTTGACGGCAACTGGATACGCGAACGCCTTTCGCCATAATTTTCGGATTTTCAAACAAAAAATTACTGGTTGAGTTACAATACAGCCTTTCATCGGCAGGCCGTCTGAATCTGATTTTCAGACGGCCTTTTCCCCCAATCCAACCCCTGCCGCAACTGCCGCAGAAGAACCGCTTTTTCAAGCGAGTTAGGAAAAATCATGTCCAAACAGCCTTCCAGCAAACGCCAATGGCGCGACGGCGTATCATCTGCCGCCAAGAAACCTTCCAAACCGGCCAAATCCTTTGCCAATAAAAAACGTCCAGACGACGAACGCAAAACATCAGGCAAACCTTACGGCCAAAAAGTTTCAGACGGCCCTAAAGCTCAAAATACCGCGCCAAAACAACGTGCCGCCAAAGCCAGAAAACTCGTCGTCCGCAATCCCAACCAAAAAATCATGGAACACGCGCGCGATTTGAAAGAACGCCGCAGCGACTTGTCGCGCATGGAACCCGAACGCCTGCAAAAAGTGCTTGCCGCGTCCGGCGTCGGCTCACGCCGCGAAATGGAAGAATGGATTAACAACGGCTGGGTAACGGTCAACGGCAAAACCGCGCAACTGGGCGACAAAGTCACCCCCGACGACCACGTTACCGTCAAAGGCAGCATCATCAAACTCAAATGGGCGGACCGCCTGCCGCGTATCATCCTGTATTATAAACAAGAAGGCGAAATCGTTTCCCGCGACGACCCGCAAGGCCGCGTCAGCATCTTCGACCGCCTGCCGCAGGCCGCCAGCAGCCGCTGGGTCGCCATCGGACGCTTGGACATCAACACCAGCGGCCTGCTCATCCTGACCACCTCCGGCGAACTCGTCCAACGTTTCGCCCACCCCAGCTTCGAAGTCGAACGCGAATACGCCGTGCGCGTACTGGGCGGGCTGACCACCGAACAAATGCGCAGCCTCACCGAAGAAGGCGTGATGCTCGAAGACGGCTTGGCAAAAGTCGAACGCATCTACGAACAAGGCGGCGAAGGCGCGAACAAATGGTACAACGTCGTGATTAAAGAAGGCCGCAACCGCGAAGTGCGCCGCATATTCGAAAGCCAAGGCCTCACCGTCAGCCGCCTCGTGCGCGTCGGCTTCGGCCCCATCGGCCTGCCCAACCGCCTCAAACGCGGACAGTTCTACGAACTCAACCCCGCCGAAGTCGCCAACATCATCAAATGGGCGGACATGCTGCTGCCGGGCGAACGTCGCCGGAAGAAAAGTTAATGTAAGATAAATCAGGGCTGAGACCTTTACAAAATCGTCTCAGCCCGACAAAATCTTGCCCAAGTCATAAACATAGTGGGTTAAGTTTAGACCAGTACCGCGTTGCTCCGCCTTGTCCTGATTTAAACTTAACCCACTCTTCACACATTATAGTGGATTAAATTTAAATCAGGACAAGGC
>NZ_KV830173.1:0-30724 GCF_001836705.1 Neisseria sp. HMSC061B04 | reverse complement strand
CTTAGAGAATCGTTCTCTTTGAGCTAAGGCGAGGTAACGCCGTACTGGTTTAAATTTAATCCACTATAAAATCCAAATAAAAAGTGACCCTGCGCTATCGTTGAATCTGCCAATACACTGCTATCAATACTTTTAACAATCAGCATGTGATATTTCTATGGAGCTTAAATCATGTCGCGTTTTTTTCTAAAAACCGTTTCCATACTCACGTTAGCAGCGTTGGCAGCGTGTTCCGGTTCACACGAACACTCAAGTTCTTCACCTGACAGTCTTCAGAGTCCACACAACGCAGCATTGTCTACTGCCGCCGTTGCTGAAGAAAATCTGTCTCTTGCAGAAAACACCGAACGCTACCAAGACCAACCCGACCAACCGGTCAAATCCGTTGCCCAAGAGCCTGTATCCACATTCAGCATCGATGTCGATACCGGAAGCTACGCCAACGTCCGCCGTTTCCTGACCAACGGCGAACAGCCGCCCAAAGACGCCGTGCGGATTGAAGAAATCGTCAATTATTTCCCCTACAACTACCCGCTTCCTACCGACGAGCATCCTTTCGCCGTTCACACTGAAACCATTGATTCTCCATGGCAACCGGAAGCCAAGTTGATCAAAATCGGTATCCAAGCACAAGACACCGCAAAGAAAGACCTGCCTCCTGCCAACCTCGTTTTCCTTGTGGACGTATCCGGCAGTATGGATGCAGAAAACAAACTTCCGCTGGTTCAAGAAACTCTGCGCATCCTAACCCGACAACTGCGCCCGCAAGACAAAGTGACCCTGATTACCTATGCGTCTGGCGAAGATCTGGTACTCCCGCCCACATCAGGTGCAGATAAAGAAACCATCCTAAACGCCATTGACAAACTGCGTGCGGGCGGCGCGACAGACGGCGAATCCGCACTGCAAATGGCTTACGAGCAAGCACAAAAAGCCTTCGTACCCAACGGCATCAACCGCATCCTACTGGCAACCGACGGCGACTTTAACGTCGGCGTATCCGACACCGAAACCCTCAAATCCATGGTTGCCGAAAAACGCAAAAGCGGCGTTTCACTCAGCACTTTAGGCTTCGGCATGGGCAACTACAACGAAGACATGATGGAACAAATCGCCGATGCGGGCGACGGCAATTACAGCTACATCGACAACGAAAAAGAAGCGAAAAAAGTCCTGCAACAGCAGCTGACCTCCACACTCGCAACCGTAGCGCAGGATGTCAAAATCCAAGTCGAATTCAACCCCGCCACCGTCAAAGAATACCGCTTGGTCGGCTACACCAACCGTACCCTGCGCAATGAAGACTTCAATAATAACAAAGTAGATGCGGGCGATATCGGCTCAGGCCACAGCGTGACCGCTATTTATGAAATCATTCCGGCAGGCAAAAACGGCTGGCTGAACGAATCACGCTATCAAAAAGCCCCTGCCGCCAAAGGCAGTAAAAACGAATACGCCTTTGTCAAAGTACGCTACAAACTGCCTGGGGAAAAAGACAGCAAGCTGATGGAACAAGCAATTCCCGTTGGCAGCAAACCGCTGGAGCAAGCCGATAAAGACACCCTGCTCGCCCTTGCCGCAGCTTCCTATGCGCAAGCCCTGCGCGGCGGTGAATACAACGGCAAACTTGGCTGGAGCGACATTGAAAAAATGGTACAGCAAGTCCAAGGTGATGATCCGTTTGAGCTGAAATCGGAATTTCTCCAATTGGTACGCATTGCCGCCGGTAATGAAAAGCAATCAGGTCCTTTGGTTAAAGAATAAACCTGAAAAAGGCCGTCTGAAAAACATTCAGACGGCCTTTTAATTACACTTTTTATTTTTCCGATTTCAACACGCGTTGACGGCGGGTTTCGCTCAATACCATGCCTGCGCTGACGGAAACGTTCATGCTTTCTACTGTGCCAAACATCGGAATCGATACCAGCATATCGCAATGTTCGCGCGTCAGACGGCGCATGCCTTCGCCTTCGTTGCCCATTACCCAGGCCACACTGTTGGGCAAGTCGCAGTGGTAAAGGTCGGAGTCGCCGCCCATGTCCGTACCGACAATCCAAATGCCGTATTCTTTCAGCTCACGCAAAGTACGGGCAAGATTGGTTACAGTAATATACGGCACAGTTTCCGCTGCGCCACAGGCAACTTTGCTGACGGTCGCATTCAGGCCGGCACTTTTGTCTTTAGGTGCAATCACGGCATGTACACCCATCGCATCAGCAGTACGCAGACACGCGCCGAGGTTGTGCGGATCGGTAATGCCGTCCAATACCAGCAAAAACGGCGGTTCGCTCAGGTTTTCCAATACATCTTCCAAGTGAACATGGTTTTTGGAAGCATCGATGAATCCGACCACGCCCTGATGTCGCGCACCTTTGCTGATGGCATTCAGGCGGTCGGCATCGGCAAAATGCACGCGTACGTTTTCAGAGGCTGCTTTATCCAATACATCGCGGGTGCGCGCATCGGATTTGCCCTCTTGGATATAGAGTTCGGTAATCGATTTCGGGTTTTGCCACAAACGGGCATTGACGGCGTGAAAGCCATAGATGAGTCGTTGGTTTGCCATGTTTTTGCTTTATCAAAAAATTCAGACGGCCATTATAACAAGTAAGGCCGTCTGAAAATTTTTTATTTCATCAAATAACCGAGTATGCCCGAAGTACCAACGCCAATTAATACCGTCACCAACATCGAAAACCGGCTGGCGGCCAATACCGTCAAAGCAATGGCAATCAGTTCATGCGGCTTGTCCGATACAAAATAAGGCGCAATTACAGAAATCAACACGCAGCCCGGTGCGGCCTCCATCACCACTTGCGCACGACGGCTCAACGTACGGTTGCGCAATGCAAAAAAGCCGATTAATCGGGTTGAATAGGTAACGGCCAACATACTTAAAAATAGCAGAAACGATTGCAGCGACAACAAATCCTTCATTTTTGCTCTCCCCACAAATACGCCGCCAACAATCCCGATAACGCTCCGGCCGGAACATACCATGCGCCATCCACGGTCAAATAAGTTGCGCACGCCATAATCAGGCTGACAAACCAAGGGCGTGAAGCCGAAAAGCTCTTCCACATACCGCGCAGCAACACTAAAAACACCGCCGGAAACGCCATACCGAAGCCCCAAGCCGCTACATCGCCAAACATCGGACCGACTGCCGCGCCAAACGCCGCAAAACCAATCCAAGTTACATACAAAATAAAACACACACCGGCATAAAACGGCATATTGAACGCAGGCAAACCTGCCGCCTTACGCTTTTGAATTTCAGCAAACGCCATTGCCCAGCTTTCATCACACATCACAAACAGCGCAGGCATCGCCTTTTTCAGCGGCATATCCCTCATATACGGTGCGATCGCCGCACCCATCAGAATATGGCGCGAATTGATCATAAACGTTACCGTTGCAATCAGCAGAATCGGCAAAGGATTTGCCCACAAATTGACTGCGGCGAATTCCGAACCTCCGGCAAAATTCATGCCCGTCATCAGCAGCATTTCCAGCCAACTTATGCCCTTCTGCCCGCCCTGCATACCCAAAATCAGCGCCCACGGCAACAAACCGATCAGCATGGGGGAACATTCTTTAATGCCGCGCAGAAACTCAGACTGCGGGGAAATAGTATGACTCATTTTGATTAAAACGATTTATCGAAAAGAAACGGCGATTATAAAGCAGGCCGTCTGAACAAGGGTATAATACGGAAAAATTAGATTTATTTACGGAAACCGATATGACCCACACCGTCCATTTGCAGTTTGAAGAAATTGACAATACCGTGTTGCAACGCCTGTGCGGCGCGCTCGACAGCAATCTCGAAGCCTTAGGCAAAGCCCTTGATATCCAAATCAGCCGCCGCTTCGAACATTTCACCTTCATGGGTGAACTGGCACACGCCGGCCGTCGTGCCTTGCTGTCGCTTGCCGAAGCCGCAGAAAAAGGCGACTTGGACGACAACGCCATCAGCCTCGCGGCCGTTGAAGCAAAAACCGCTGATGAAAAACACGAAGAAAAATACCACGACCAACAATACTATTTCCGCACCAAACGCGGCAGCATCGGCGGCCGCACCCCGCGTCAAAACGGCTATATCCGCGCCTTGCTCAACCACGATGTCGTGTTCGGCTTAGGCCCTGCCGGTACGGGTAAAACCTATCTTGCCGTTGCCGCCGCAGTCGATGCCATGGAAAAACACCAAATCGAACGCATCGTTTTGGTGCGCCCCGCAGTCGAAGCAGGCGAAAAATTAGGCTTCCTGCCGGGCGATTTGGCACAAAAAGTCGATCCCTACCTGCGACCGCTTTACGATGCACTGTATGATTTGATGGGTTTCGACCGTGTAACCAAACTGATGGAAAAAGGTTTGATTGAAATTGCGCCGCTGGCCTATATGCGCGGCCGCACCTTAAATGGCGCGTATGTCATTTTGGACGAAGCGCAAAACACCACCCCCGAACAAATGAAAATGTTCCTGACCCGTATCGGCTTCGGTGCCAAAGCAGTCATTACCGGCGACATTAGCCAAATCGACCTGCCGCGCAACATCAAATCCGGCTTGAAAGATGCACGAGAAAAACTGCGCGATGTAGAAGGCCTGTATTTCCACACCTTCACCAGCGAAGACGTCGTCCGCCATCCTTTGGTGCAAAAAATCGTCGAAGCCTATGAAGCAGCGGAAGAACAAGCTGAAAAGAAAAACGGCGAATAATCTTTTCAAACACTTAAGGCCGTCTGAAAATCAAATTTCAGACGGCCTTACTACATCATTCTCCCCATAATACTGCTATAATCCGAAAATCAAGTAAAACAACGACTTCAAAAGGAAAAATATGACCCTCAAGCCACCCGTCCGAATCGCCGTTACCGGCGCGGCAGGCCAAATCGCCTACGCCACCCTTTTCCGTATCGCCGGCGGCATCATGCTCGGACGCGACCAACCCGTTATCCTGCAGCTGCTCGACTTGCCACAGGCACAACAGGCATTGCGCGGCGTGATTATGGAAATGCAGGATTGCGCCTTCCCGCTCCTTGCCGACATCTTCGCCACAGACAACCCCGAAGTCGCCTTCAAAGATGCCGACATCGCCCTCTTGATTGGTGCACGTCCGCGCACGCAAGGCATGGAGCGTGCCGACTTGCTGCACGCCAATGGCGAAATTTTCAAAGTACAAGGCGCGGCGTTGAACAAAGTTGCCCATCGCAACGTTAAAGTCCTCGTCGTCGGCAATCCGGCCAATACCAACGCCTACATCGCCATGAAATCCGCACCCGATATCCCTCCGGAAAATTTCACCGCCCTGATGCGTCTCGACCACCACCGCGCCGTCAGCCAAATTGCCGAAAAAATCAACCGCCCGATTACTTCCATCGAGCAAATGTGCGTCTGGGGCAACCACAGCCCGACCATGTACGCCGACTACCGCTACGCCACCAGCAACGGCGAGTCCGTCCAAGACATGATTACCGAACCTGACTGGAACACCGAAGTCTTCATGCCGAAAATCGCCGGACGAGGTGCCGCCATTATCGCCGCACGTGGCTCATCATCCGCGGCCTCCGCCGCCAATGCCGCCATCTACCACCTGCGTGACTGGTTGCTCGGCAGCAGCGGCAAATGGATAACCATGGGCGTTCCATCCGATGGGTCTTACGGCATTCCCGAAGGTTTGATTTTCGGCTTCCCTGTCATTTGTGACGAAGGCAGCTACCGCATCGTCCAAGGCTTGGACTTGTCGGATGAATTCAGCCAAAAACGTATTGCCGCCACACTGGCCGAATTGGAAGAAGAACGTTCAGCCATCCAGGATCTACTCTAAAACAAAGGCCGTCTGAAAACCAAATTTCAGACGGCCTAAATAATTAAATGCCCGTTCTACAATCATTTTTAAAAGCTAGAATGGCACTCTTTGTCCTTGCTTATCTTTAAGATGCCATTGACCTGACGGTGTACAACCGCCACCACTACCGCCGACAGCATAATGATCACAATTCGGATCAAGACGTTTTCCTTGAGAATATGAGCCATTTGTCAAATCGTCCCCATCAAAGGAACTGCATGAGCCGGTGAAAGCTACGCAAAACAGGATTAAAAATTTCTTCAACATTCCCATCACCTTTTTTATAAAAGTCACCCCCCAAAATTGCAGCCTGAATAAAGTTCCCACGGTATCAGTATAAGCCATACATTGTGCGAGCAAAAAGAACCAACCCTTCCTTACTCACGGTTGTACTGCCGCCGATATATATATACCAAAATTTCCGCTGCCATCGCTTAAAGAAAAACTAACTCCAGAAATTTGGAATACACATTTAATGCAATTAAAACATATAAAATAGTTATCAAAATAATTTTATAAACATGTGACAAAATTTTTGCAACTTTGTTTCTTATGGTTTTGCTTTTTTATAAAGCTCGTTCTCACAATATGAAAATTATCCAATACCTTTTCTGCGTTTAAAAAGGCCGTCTGAAAACCAAATTTCAGACGGCCTTTACTGTGCAGCCTTATTCTGCTACATCAATGCACAAATATTTCAATTCCAGATATTCGTCCGCACCGTATTTGCTACCCTCACGTCCCAAACCACTGCGTTTCACGCCGCCAAACGGTGCCACTTCATTACTGATTAAGCCCGTATTGATGCCGACCATGCCGTATTCCAAAGCTTCGCCGACGCGCCACTGACGGGCGGTGTCGGAGGTGAAAAGGTAAGCTGCCAAACCGTATTCTGTATTGTTCGCAGCCGCGATGACTTCGGCTTCGGTTTCAAAACGGAATACTGGACACAACGGCCCGAAGGTTTCTTCGCGCGCCACCGCCATTTGCGCCGTAACGCCGCTTAAAACAGTCGGTTCGAAAAACGTTCCGCCCAACGCGCTACGTTTGCCGCCGGTCAGACAAACCGCGCCTTTAGCGAGCGCGTCAGCGATGTGCTGCTCGACTTTCTCCACCGCTTTTTCCTCAATCAACGGCCCTTGGTTTACGCCATCTTCCAAGCCGTTGCCCAATTTGAGCGCAGCCACTTTTTCACTTAATTTGCGGCAAAATTCCTCGTAAATGCCGGATTGAGCATAAACGCGGTTGGTGCAGACGCAGGTCTGGCCGCTGTTGCGGAACTTGCTGGCAAGTGCGCCTTCGACGGCTTTGACCAAATCGGCATCGTCAAACACGATAAACGGCGCGTTGCCGCCCAGTTCCAAACTGAGTTTTTTAATGTCCGCCGCGCTGTCGGCAAAAATTTTCGCGCCGACTTCGGTCGAGCCGGTAAAGCTGATTTTGCGCACGGTCGGGTTAGTAGCAAATTCATGGCTGATTTCCGAAGCGCGACCGCTGACAACAGGCAACAAATCCTGCGGCACGCCCGCTTCATAAGCCAGCAAAGCCAGCGCATACGCACTCAAAGGCGTGAGCGACGCAGGTTTGACGATCATCGCGCAGCCCACCGCCAAAGCAGGCGCGGCCTTGCGCGCAATCATCGCGGATGGGAAGTTCCACGGTGTAATCGCAGCGGTAACACCGATGGGCTGTTTCAACACAACCAGTTTTTGCAATGCTTTCACACTCGTCAGCACATCGCCGTCAATCCGCCGCGCCTCTTCGGCAAACCAGCGCACAAACGAAGCCGCATAATCAATTTCACCGCGCGCCTCGGTCAGGCTTTTACCCTGCTCCATCGTCATGATGCGCGCCAGTTCTTCTTTGTTTTCCTTCATCAGAAAATACCAACGCCACAACACATCTGCGCGCTCCAACGCAGTTTTTGCCGCCCATAATTTTTGTGCGGCTTCCGCTTTTTGAATCAAAAGCTTCAGGCCGTCTGAATCAGTCTTACGGACAAATGCCAAAGCTTCACCTGTTGCAGGGTTATCAACTTTAATGGCATCTGGAATCGGAGAAAAGGAAATATCGGGATGATTGAGCAAACGGGCAAAATCTTTCATGAGAAACGACCTTTCTAAAACCGAGGATATACGTTCATTATCATATTCATACCATGAAAGCGCAACTGAATCGCAAAATAAGACAACAGCAAAAGCCGTCTGAATATCTTACAGACGGCCTTTGCTTTAGCGACATCATATCCATCTTAATTACGAATGAAATACGATTATTAATACTCTACCTCAAAAGGATAAGACACATGTATGACAACAATTTGCTATAATACAAACCTCATTTCAACCCTCATCCAAAAATTCCATTTTCAGACGGCCTTTGTCTGTTTATAAGGCCGTCTGAAATATTTTCCGTCCATCCCCTCTTCCGCCGAGCCATGATTCCATCTGATTTCATTGACGAGCTTTTGTCCAAAGTCGATATTGTCGATATTATCGACGAGCAGGTTCCGCTGAAGAAAGGCGGGGCGAACTATATGGCCTGCTGTCCGTTTCACAAGGAAAAGACGCCGTCATTTTCGGTCAGCCCGACCAAGCAGTTTTACCATTGTTTCAGTTGCGGGGCGCATGGTTCGGCGATTGGTTTTGTGATGGAACATCAGGGGCTGTCGTTTCCGGAGGCGGTGCAGTTTTTGGCTGATCGCGTCGGCATGACTGTGCCTAAAGTGCGCGGGCAGGAAGACAATCCCGAAATCCGTGCCGAACGTAAGAAAAAACAGCAGACTTTGGAAGAAACAACGGCAGCGGCAGCGGATTTTTACGCGCAACAGTTGAAATTCAATCCAGCAGCGAAGGCTTATTTAGACAAACGCGGCTTGAGTGCGGAAGTCATCGCGCATTATGGCCTGGGCTATGCGCCCGACGGTTGGCAACCTTTGGCACAAGTGTTCCAACCCTATCCGAATACTGCGTTGGTGGATACGGGCATGGTCATTGATAACGAAGGCAAACATTATGACCGCTTTCGCCATCGGGTTATGTTCCCCATCCGTAATCCGCGTGGGCAGGTTATCGGCTTTGGCGGCCGCGTATTGGACGACTCCAAACCCAAATACCTCAACTCTCCCGACACTCCTTTGTTCGACAAAGGAAAAAACCTTTACGGGCTATATGAAGGGCGTGCTGCCGTAAAAGAGGCAGGACGAATTTTGGTGGTCGAAGGCTACATGGACGTGGTCGCATTGGCGCAGTTCGGCGTCGGCTACAGCGTAGCGGCTTTGGGTACGGCAACCACAGCGGAACATGTCAAAATCCTGATGCGTCAGGCAGACAGTATTTATTTTTGTTTTGACGGCGACAGTGCAGGACGTAAAGCGGCTTGGCGCGCGCTGGAAAATGCGTTGCCGCAATTAAAAGACGATAAATCGCTGCATTTTCTCTTCCTGCCTGAAGAACACGACCCCGACAGCTACATCCGCGCCTATGGCAAGGTGCAATTTGAAGATGCCTTGTTAAACCAAAGCAAGCCCCTATCCGAATATTTTTGGGAACATCTTTCAGACGGCCTCAACCTCAATACACAAGAAGGCAAAGCAGAATTGGTCAAAACCAGTTCTCCGCTTTTAGCGCAAATTACCGCGCCGGCATTGGGCTATCTCCTGAAACAAAAACTCAGCGAGTTGGTGGGCATTGATCCTGACAACCTCGCCCAGTTACTCGGACAAGAAGCGCCCAAGCGGCACGTCAAACAAAAAAGTTACAAACTGCCGCCCATTTCTGTCAAACAGCCAACCATGCTGACACTGGTTCAAAGACAGATACGCAGCCTCTTGATAAATCCGGCTTGGGCTTCATATATAGACCTGCCCGATTATCTGGCTTTAAGCGGCGACTTCGCCTGCCTTGCCAATTTGGCCGAAACCATCAAGAATCACGATACGACTCCAGCAACCGCACAAGTGCTTGAATATATGCGCGGTTCTCCCTATGAGGAAACCGTTAATCAAATCTTTTTATCGACCCTTCATTCTGAAGAAATGGAAGGGGATAACGAAGAAGATTGCGAAAGTTTCCAAATCGGCATGAAAAAGTTGTTAAATGAATTAAAATACAGTCAAATCGAAACTTTAAAGCAAAAAAGTATTCAAACTGGTTTGACCGAAAATGAAAAAAGACTATTGCTGTCACTTTTGACGGCAAAGCAAAACTAACCACCCCTCAGGCCGTCTGAACAATCTAAACACACGCTGCGAAACATGACACGCAGAACACTCCATCCGTAATATTTTCAGACGGCCTCAGAGTATTAAAGTGAAATCTGATTTCACAACAAAAAGCTCTGCTCCGCCTTCAGGTACGGCCACATCACCGTAAACCGTCGGCATCCTATCAACCTAGAGAGCAATCCATGTCTAAAAATCAAAACTACGAAGAATACCAAGACCAAGACGACAACCGTCCCTTGAGTATCGAAGAGCAGCGCGCGCGTCTGCGCCAACTCATTATCATGGGTAAAGAACGCGGCTACATCACTTATTCTGAAATTAACGATGCCCTGCCCGACGATATGTCCGATGCCGAACAAATCGACAACATCGTCAGCATGATTTCCGGCTTGGGTATCCAGGTAACCGAGCAGGCTCCTGATGCTGAAGACATCCTCTTAAGCGACAACGCCGCCGCCATGACCGACGACGATGCCGTTGAAGAAGCCGAAGCAGCACTCTCCAGCGCAGATTCAGAATTCGGCCGCACAACCGACCCTGTGCGTATGTATATGCGTGAAATGGGACAAGTCGATCTGTTGACGCGTGAAGACGAAATCATCATTGCCAAAAAAATCGAAAATGCACTGAAAAACATGGTGCAGGCAATTTCCGCCTGTCCAGGCTCGATTGCCGAAATTCTGGCGTTGATCGAGCAAGTCCGCAATGATGGAATCCGTGTGGATGAAGTGGTTGAAGCCATCATCGACCCTAATGAAGTCTTGTTGAACGAATTGGGCTTGGGTCATTTGGAAAATGCCAAACCTGATGACGAAGAAGGCGAAACCGTTAGTGATGATGAAGATGGCGACGAGGAAGATGAAGACGACTCCGGCGGCGACTCTGAAGCCATATCCGCCGCCCATTTGGCCGAACTGAAACAAAAAGTGTTGGAACACTTCGCCTTTATCGAGAGCGAATACGGCAAAATGATCAAGCAGTTGGAAAAACACGGCAGTCAGCACGCCAACTACCTGAAACACCGCGATGCCATTGCCAACAAACTGTTAGAAGTCCGTTTTGCCACACGTCAAATCGAAAACCTGAGCAGCAACCTGCGCAGCCGGGTTGAAAACATCCGCAAACTTGAACGCGAAATCCGCGACATTTGTATCGACCGCGTCCGCATGGATCGCGACTACTTCATCGAAAACTTCCTGCCTGCCATTACCGATTTGGAATGGGTTGAAAAAGAAGTAGCCAAAGGCCGTGTATGGGCAAACGCGTTGGATCGTTTCCGCCACGCCATCCTCGAAAAACAAACCGAGCTGGCAAATATGGAAGCCGAAACCCGCATTTCCATCGAAGAGTTGAAAGAAATCAACAAAAACATGGTATTGAGCGAAAAAGAAACCTCAGCCGCCAAACAGGAAATGATTCAGGCCAACTTGCGTTTGGTTATTTCCATTGCAAAAAAATACACCAACCGCGGCTTGCAGTTCCTTGATTTGATTCAAGAAGGCAATATCGGTCTGATGAAAGCGGTAGACAAATTCGAATACCGCCGCGGCTACAAGTTCTCGACTTACGCCACATGGTGGATCCGTCAAGCGATTACCCGTTCCATCGCCGACCAAGCGCGTACCATCCGTATTCCGGTTCACATGATTGAAACCATCAACAAAATGAACCGTATCTCGCGCCAATACCTGCAAGAAACCGGTGAAGAACCTGATTCCGCCAAACTGGCCGAGTTGATGGAAATGCCGGAGGATAAAATCCGCAAAATCATGAAAATCGCCAAAGAGCCGATTTCCATGGAAACACCGATTGGCGACGACGACGATTCGCACTTGGGCGACTTCATCGAGGATGCCAACAACGTTGCACCGGCAGAAGCTGCGATGTACACCAGCCTGCACGAAGTAACCAAAGAAATCCTTGAAAGCCTGACGCCGCGCGAAGCCAAAGTGTTGCGTATGCGTTTCGGTATCGATATGAATACCGACCACACGCTCGAAGAAGTCGGCAAACAATTTGACGTAACCCGTGAACGTATCCGTCAAATCGAAGCCAAAGCCCTGCGCAAGCTGCGCCATCCTACCCGCAGCGACCGCCTCCGCAGCTTCCTCGACAGCGAAGAAAACAAATCATAAAAGCAAACCGCAGGTTGAAAGACCTGCGGTTTTTATTGGAATGTAAAAAGGCCGTCTGAAAACCAAATCTCAAAAGATTTAATCGTTTCAGACGGCCTTAAATTTATTTTGATAATTTATTCAGCCTCAGTGGTTTTCTTTTTCGAACGGCGTCGGCGGCGTTTAGGTTTGCCATCAGTTGATCCACTTTGTTTCTGACGTTTGTGATCATTGGCCGCAGTCATTTGCTGACGGGTTTCCTCATCGGCATGCTGGAAAGTTGTCCACCAAGAAGCCATCTCTTTATCAACCTCGCCAACTTCGCTACGCAAAATCAGGAAGTCATAAGCAGCACGGAAACGGGCTTGCGCCAACAGACGATACGGGCGCGCGCCGCGCATATTGTCAAATTGCGGCTGAAATTGCCAGATTTCACGCATGGTTGCAGAGAATCTTTGCGGTACGCCCCAACCTTTCTCCACCGTATCGCGCATGGTGTTCATCGCATCCATCAACGCAGGGACAGGTTTTTGACCATGGCTTTGATTGCGTTGCCAAATGGCGTTTAGTGTCGGCCATAATACCGCCGCCAATACAAAACCGACGGAAACGGACTTATCCGCACGAAGACGCTCATCGGTATTTTTCAAAGCCAACATAATCATACGTTTGTCGGCTGCTTCGGCAGTTTTCAAGGCATCTAAAAGCGGATGGATGCCTTCGGGAATACCCAACTCGTTCAACCGTTTCAAACAGGCACGGGAATGGCCGGAAAACAGGATTTTCATGATTTCGTCAAAAAGACGGGCCACCGGTTCATTTTTCAGACGGCCTGCATATTCGGCAATCGGCAAAGCAGTTTGCTCTTCCACTTCAAAGCCCAACTTACCCGACAAACGGACGGCGCGAAGAATACGGACAGGATCTTCCTGATAGCGTTCGGCAGGATTACCTATCATCACCAATTTCTTATCGGCAACATCAGCCACGCCTTGATGGAAATCCCAAATTTCCTCTTTAATCGGGTCGTAATACAGCGCATTGCAAGTAAAGTCGCGGCGCATGGCATCTTCTTCAATGCTGCCGTAAGTATTGTCCTTCATAATGCGGCCTTGCGCATTCTGCTGAACCTTATCGCCACCACGGAACGTCGTCACTTCAATGGTTTCGGGACCAATCATCACATGGACGATTTGAAAGCGGCGGCCGATAATGCGGCTGCGGCGGAATATTTTACGGATTTGCTCCGGTGTGGCATCGGTTGCAATATCAAAATCTTTGGGTTCAACCCCGAGCAACAAATCCCGAACGGCCCCCCCTACAACATAAGCCTGAAAACCGGCTTCATGCAGGCGTTTGGCAATTTTCTCAGCGGCAAAGCTCAACATATCCGCATGGATACCGTGTTGCTCAAGTGGGATAATTTCCTTTTCGGGCAACGACTTGACGTGTTTTTTAGGCAACACTTTATGCAGCCATTTTTTTAACATAAGCAGCTCTTTTCACAATAAAAAAGGCCGTCTGAAACTTGTCTGGCTTAAGCCTTTGCACAATATTCTGCCGCAGAAGGGGCAAAACATTGAGCAAAGGCTTCAGACGGCCTAAAAAAGACGTGCCATTATACCTTATGGAAGTTCGATTAATTAGCGTATTGACAAAAAATATCGGCTATAATAACGGTCTGACAACGATTCAGGCAAAACATCATGTACCACTACAAATCTGAAGCTACCCAATTCCTCGACAAACTCATGGCCGACCATCCCGAATTAGAAGCGCAACGCCTCGAAAACCGCCATTTACTGTGGGATGTAACCCTTAATCCGGCCGAACAGGCTGAATTTGAAGCGGCCAAAGTCAACAAAAAACCTTACACCTACTATCAAGACTAAACCGCATCGGTATGACGACCAACACCCACAATACCGATCCGGCGTTACAGCAGTACCTCAACAGCATCGGTCAGCACGAACATCCCGTTTTGACCGCATTGCGTGAGCGTACCCAATCACATCGTCTGGGAAAGATGGCTATCGCCCAAGAGCAGGCGGCCATGTTGGTGTGGTTGGCCAAGTTATTGAATGCCAAAAAATATTTGGAAGTTGGTGTCTTTACCGGTTACAGCAGCACCGCCATGGCGCTCGCCCTCCCCGAAGACGGCAAAATCACGGCTTGCGACATCAATGTAACCTTTACCGATATTGCCCGCGAAACATGGCAGGCCACAGGCATAGCGCATAAAATCTCGCTTCATCTGCAGCCGGCTTTGCTGACTTTGGACGATTTGATTGCGCAAGGCGAATCGGAAAGCTACGACTTGGCGCTTATCGATGCCGACAAACCGCCTACGCCGAAATATTTTGAACGCTGTTTGCAACTGGTACGGAGTGGCGGCGTGATTGCCATCGACAATATCTTGTTGGGTGGGCGCGTCATGAATGAAGCTGCCGAAAACGATCCGCCCAGCTTGGATATCCTGCGCCATTTCAACCAAAACCTGCCGCACGATACACGCATTATCCCCATTACCCTGCCTATCGGCGACGGTTTGACACTGCTGCTAAAAAAATAAAACGACACAATCTGATGAAAACATTATCACGTTCCCTGTTTCTTTTACCTCTTACTCTATTGGCCGCATCATGCGCCGTTTCCCATCCCCATCAACCTGCCGACAATGCCAACTTTGTCCTGCCGGATATTCCGCGTGAGCCTTTGCCTGAAAAAAATATTCCCTATCCGCGCTTGGACGAACAAACCCAGATTGACCACTTGGGCATACAAATCGCCCGACTGGAACGCACCGTTGAAGAATTAAATCAACGCCTGCACACATTGGAACAACAGCGAACCATCAAACGTCCAACCCCTTTGGCTCCCAAACCCAAAGCCCAGCGTTTGGACGACCGCAAGCTGAAAATGAACTATTTGGCCAATGGCGGCGGCGTGCCGTCTGAAACAGACTCAGCCGCACAAAACGAACTGCGCCTTTATAACCAAGCGCAAAAATACTATCAGCGCAACAACTTCTCCGCCGCAGTAGCCATTTTGAAAGAAGCCGACGGCGGCAACGGCAGCGAAATTGCCCGCCGCAATATGTATCTACTTCTGCAAAGCCAACAGCGTCTGGGCAACTGCGAATCCGTTATCGAAATCGGCAACCGCTACACCAACCGATTCCGCAACAGCCCGCAAGCTCCTGATGCAATGTACAGCATCGGCCAGTGCCAATACAAACTGCAACAAAAAGACATCGCCCGCAGCACATGGCGCAAACTGATACAAAGCTTCCCCAACAGCGAAGCGGCAAAACGCGCTTCCATCAGTCTCAAACAAAGATAAACGTTCAGACGGCCTTGTCATCCCCAGGGCCGTCTGAATATTTTTTACCCTTAATCCATTCAAGCAAAAGGAACTCCTCATGATCCAAGTCGGCATTATTATGGGCAGCAACAGCGATTGGCCGGTGATGCAGCAGGCAGCACAATTTCTCAAAGAATTCGGCGTTGAATACGAAGCGCGTGTCGTCTCCGCACACCGTACGCCTGATTTGATGTTTGAATACGCCGAAACCGCACGCGAACGCGGCATCAAAGCCATCATTGCCGGCGCAGGCGGCGCAGCGCATTTGCCGGGCATGGTCGCTGCCAAAACCACGGTTCCCGTCTTAGGCGTTCCCGTTCCCAGCAAATATCTGCGCGGCGAAGACTCCCTGCTTTCGATTGTGCAAATGCCCAAAGGCGTTCCTGTTGCCACATTTGCCATTGGCGAAGCCGGTGCGGCCAATGCAGCGCTGTTTGCCATTTCACTTTTGGCCAACGAAAATCCTGAATTGGCTGAAAAATTGGCGGCTTTCCGTGCCAAACAAGAGCAAACCGTTCTAGCCATGGAATTGCCTGAAGCATAACGGACTAAGGCCGTCTGAAAGTTGTAAAAGGAAACTTAGATTTCGTTTTACACTTTTCAGACGGCCTTGTTTATTGATCAAATTAAATCAACATCATGAAACCCCTGGCATTCATCCTACTCTCCACCCTACTTTGTGCCTGCCAAAGCCCAAGTATTCCTGCCCAATCAAACGCTACTCCATCTCAGCAACAAGCCCAAGATACTACCGGCAACCTGATTATCTTCTATGATGCACAAACCGGTTCTGCGCCATTGCTAAAAGCAGTCAAAGCCTCCGGTGCAAGTTTGATTTATGAATACAAAAACCTGAACGGTATTGCTATTCGTCCGTCTTCCAAGACCAAGATTGAAGATGCCATTGCCTATTTTAAAAAGGTAAACGGCGTATTGTCCGTCGAACAAGATAGGCTGCTGAAACTTCAATAACCGAGCTGGTTCTTCGGACTAATAAAAAAGCCGTCTGAAACGTATTACAACGTTTTCAGACGGCCTTTACTTGTTCAAAGCATTAAATCATGCCTCTGCCTTGCGCTTTTGGCTTGGCTTGGCCGAATTCCAGTTTGCTCAATGCGGAGAGGTAGGCTTTGGCAGTTGCCACCAACACGTCGGTATCTGCACCTTGGCCGTTGACCACACGGTCGCCACGTTGCAGGCGGACGGAAGTTTCACCTTGGCTTTCTGTACCTTGAGTTACCGCATTGACAGAGTAAATCTGCAAGGTTGCGCCACTTTGCGCCACGCTTTCAATGGCTTTGAAGATGGCATCAACAGGGCCTGATCCGCTAGCGGAAGCGTGTTTTTCTTCGCCGCGAATACTGAACACAATATCGGCGCGCGGTTCTTCACCGGTTTCGGTACTGATTTTTTGGGAAATGAATTTGTAGCTTTCGGTATTCATATTGCCCATTTCGTCAGACACCAAAGCGTGCAAATCTTCATCAAAGATTTCGCGTTTTTTGTCGGCGAGTTCTTTGAAGCGGGCAAATGCCGCATTCAACGCCTCTTCGCTTTCCAATTCGATGCCCAAATCTGCCAGCTTGCTGCGGAATGCGCTGCGACCGGAGAGTTTGCCCAAAGTCAGGCGGTTGGTTGACCAGCCGACTGATTCGGCCGTCATGATTTCATAGGTTTCAGGGTGTTTCAACACGCCGTCTTGGTGGATGCCTGATTCATGTGCAAAGGCGTTTGCACCAACTACTGCTTTATTTGGCTGAATCGGATAACCGGTAATGGTGGACACCAGTTTGGATACCGGCACGATTTGCGTGGTATCGATGCCGGTTTCCAAGCCGAACAAATCATGACGCACTTTCAACGCCATCACGATTTCTTCAAGGCTGGCATTGCCTGCGCGTTCGCCTAAACCGTTGATGGTGCATTCCACCTGGCGCACGCCTGCCTGAACGGCGGCCAGCGAGTTGGCAACCGCCATCCCCAAATCGTTGTGGCAGTGGGTCGACCAGACTACTTTGTCGCCGTTGGGTACGCTTTTGATGATGTTGCTGATACGCTCGTACCACACGGAAGGGATGGAGTAGCCGACAGTATCGGGAATATTGATGGTGGTCGCGCCCGCTTCGATAACCGCTGTAAAGATTTTGGCGAGGAAGTCCAAATCCGAACGCACGGCGTCTTCGGCGGAAAATTCCACATCGTCGGTGTATTCTTTGGCGATTTTCACCGCTTTGACCGCCGCATCGATGACCTGCTGCGGCTTCATTTTCAGTTTGTGCTCCATGTGGATGGGGCTGGTGGCGATGAAGGTATGGATGCGTTTTTTCGGCGCGGGGGAAACGGCTTCACCTGCCTTACGCACATCGTTTTCAACGGCACGCGCCAGCGAGCAGACCGTGGATTTGGTGATGATTTTGGCAATCGCATTGACCGATTCGAAATCGCCCGGACTGGCGGCTGCAAAACCCGCCTCAATCACATCCACGCCCATTTTCTCCAATTGGCGGGCAATGCGGATTTTCTCCTCTTTGGTCATGGATGCACCGGGCGACTGCTCGCCGTCGCGCATGGTGGTGTCGAAAATAATTACGCGGTTGGTCTGTGTCATTTCTGCTCTCTCCAGAGATTCGTTTTTTTGTAAAAAAGCATTCAAATCCAGCGGTCTGCCTTGCGCTTCCGCCAAAGCGGTCAGTTTTTGCAACTGAACCAAAGGCAGGGAACCGCGTGTACGCCATTTGTAGATAGCCGCTGTGGTCGCAGCATTTTCCGGGTCGTGCTGTTTCAGGGCTTCGGCCAGCGCGTTTACGCCGCCAAAATAGGCAACCAAACGGTCAATGTCTAATTGCATGATGTTCCTTGTCCAAATCTGATTAAGATTATTGTGTTTAGGTTTTGCATTATACTCATTTTAGACAAAATGACAATCTATTTTTATAAAAATATTGGTGTAAATTTTAAAAATTGAGAAATTTTTATACATTTTGTCTAATTGAGACTATTAAAAGCTCCTCTCAAACCGAACACATCCTAAATATAGTAAACTAATCCTCTATTTTCACGATTTGAAACACATTATGCCCCATACCATCCCTACCAGCCGCTCCGACATCGAATGGCGCAACGAAAGCACACAAAAGCCACCCAAGCAGGCGGTTTACATACAAGAAGTAGGCGCAGCAGAAATCTTAAAAAATGCCCACGCGCAAACTGCAACTGTTTGGACTGGCGATTTTCACAATGCCAAGCAAGTCTTGGCCGCAATGAAAAAACGTATCCGCAGGCCGTCTGAAAAAAAGAAAGACGCACCTGCCGATATTCAGACGGCCTTTCACGCCCACCGTATGAAACAAGCTCAGCAAAGCCGTTTGCTCAATATGCTTGCCGTTGAAATTCAACCGAATTTTCAACTGGACAATGCACGCGTACCCGACATCTACGCTGCTCTGTGCGATGTTTACGAAACACCAAACGACAAACCGTTTCTTTTGCCGCTGAATCAATTATTGGGTTTTATCGGTGCACACGAATGGCACAAAAAAGGCATAGACATTCCGCAGCTAGACGGAAAAATCCATGTTCCTTTCGGCGTATTCTCTCCACTGCGTGGCGAATATTTGGATTTAATCGCCCAAGCACCACTCGCTCCCAATATTCAGACAGCCTTTGACATCGGCACCGGCTCAGGTGTTATTGCCGCAATTTTGGCCAAACGAGGCATACCCGACATCATTGCCACAGACACCAACCCCAAAGCAATTGCCTGTGCCACAGCAAACCTCAAACGCCTAGGCTTGGATAAAGCCGTCAACATCCAATCGATTGATTTATTTCCCGAAACTTGCGCCGACCTTATCATCTGCAATCCGCCTTGGCTGCCGGCAAAACCGACCTCCGCTATTGAGACTGCACTTTACGACCCAAACAATGCCATGTTGACAGCCTTCATTAACGGCGTACGTCATCACTTAAATCCAAACGGCGAAGCTTGGCTGATTATTTCAGATTTGGCAGAACACTTGCATTTGCGTGATAAAGACTTTCTAAACCAATGCTTTCAGACGGCCTCACTCAATGTAGTCGATATTTTGAAAACCAAACCGCAACACAAAAAAGCAATAGATGAATCCGATCCTTTGGCGTTTGCCAGAAACAAGGAAACTACTTATCTATACCGTTTGAAAGCGATATAAAATCAAGGCCGTCTGAACATTCAGACGGCCTTTAAGCATTTCCACAAAAGAAAACGGCATATCGTAAAGATATGCCGTTGATGGGAGCAGGGACTGCTATATTTGGCAGTGGTTTGTGTTTTAGTCCTCTTGCGCCGCTGTTTGCAGGTAGTTTGGCAAACCAACTTTACCAATTAATTCCTGCTGAGTTTCAAGCCAGTCGATGTGTTCTTCGTTGATGTCTTTTTGTTTTTCCAACAAATCACGGCTGACGTAGTCTTGTTGCTCTTCTGCAAGAGCGATGGCTGCAACCAGAGCATCATGTTTTTCATACTCTTTTTTCAGATCGCAGGCAATGATTTCTTCGGTAGATTCACCGATCAACAGTTTACCCAATTCTTGCAGATTAGGCAGGCCTTCCAAGAACAAAATACGCTCGATCAAATCGTCTGCGGATTTCATTTCGCGGATGGATTGTTTGAAGAAGTGTTCGCCCAATTCTTCAAAACCCCAGTTTTTCAAAATGCGGGCATGCAGGAAGTATTGGTTAATGGTAATCAGCAACAAACCTAAGTTTTTGTTCAGCTCGCGAATAACTAAGCGATCGCCTTTCATATTCAGCTCCTTATATGTTATAGGCTAGATTACAGTTGGCTTTGGTAGTAGTTGCCTTCGCCGACCAATTCGATCAGACGCAGTTGTTGTTCCAACCAGTGAGCGTGATCTTCTTCAGTGTCTTTCAGTTGGGCAACCATCAAATCGCGGGTAACATAGTCTTGAGCTTCTTCGCACAATTTGATACCTTTTTTCAGCGCATCGCGTACTTCGTATTCAGTGTTCAAGTCTGCTTTCAGGCAAGAAATTACGTCAGTACCGATGTTCAGTTCGGCACGGGTCATTTTAGGCGTACCGCCCAACATCAGGATACGACGGATGAAGTCTTCGGCGTGAGTGGTTTCTTCTTCCATCTCGTGGCTCAAACGTTCGAACAATTTGGTGTAACCCCATTCAGAGTACATGCGAGAGTGAATAAAATATTGGTCGCGAGCAGCCAACTCACCAGACAATAATTCGTTCATGTAATCAATAACTGCTTGGTTGCCTTGCATAATTCTTTCTCTTTCTTTTAAAAGTTGATAATCACGAAATGAAGATTCGTGTGTTGTTAGGGAATGAGGTAATTGTATGCACAAGTAGCACTTTTGACAAATTTTCTATTTAAAATACAAACAATTATCAAAAAATTTAACCTGCCTAAAAGGCCGTCTGAAAAATTAATCCCCTGTTTTTAATAACAATTTTTTGACATTGTTATTAAGAATCCATTGCATTATTCAAAAACATTTACATTCGTTAACCATAAATAAAAGCAAATAATCCAACAAAATCAATCAAATTTAATTATGAATTATTCTCAACTGCTTTTGCCTCATTTTTTTGAATCATCCACTCCGTCAACATTTAGGAATCGTGCTATAATTACCAGTTATCTTTTTTTTAAGCACCTAGCTGAAACACATAAATCATCATGAAACAAATCCGCAATATTGCCATCATCGCCCACGTCGACCATGGCAAAACCACATTAGTTGACCAATTGCTGCGTCAGTCCGGTACATTCCGTTCCAACCAGCAAGTCGAAGAACGCGTCATGGACAGCAACGATCTTGAAAAAGAACGCGGCATTACCATTCTCGCTAAAAATACCGCCATCGAATATGAAGGCTACCATATCAACATCGTAGATACCCCGGGACACGCCGATTTTGGTGGCGAAGTGGAACGTGTATTGGGCATGGTTGACTGCGTCGTACTGTTGGTTGACGCACAAGAAGGCCCTATGCCGCAAACCCGTTTCGTGACCAAAAAAGCCTTGGCTTTGGGTCTGAAACCTATCGTTGTCATCAACAAAATCGACAAACCGTCTGCCCGTCCAAGCTGGGTTATCGACCAAACATTCGAATTGTTCGACAACTTGGGCGCAACTGACGAACAATTGGACTTCCCTATCGTCTATGCTTCCGGCCTGTCCGGCTTTGCCAAATTGGATGAAAACGACGAGAGCAGCGACATGCGTCCTCTGTTCGAGACCATTTTGAAACACACGCCTCCTCCAAGCGGCAGCGCAGACGAAACGCTGCAACTCCAAATTTCCCAACTGGACTACGACAACTACACCGGCCGCCTCGGTATCGGCCGCATCCTGAACGGCCGCATCAAACCCGGCCAAGTCGTTGCCGTGATGAATCATGAAGAACAAGTTGCCCAAGGCCGTATCAACCAACTGTTGGGTTTCCAAGGCTTGGAACGCGTACCTTTGGAAGAAGCTGAAGCCGGCGACATCGTGATTATTTCCGGTATCGAAGACATCGGTATCGGCGTAACCATTACCGACAAAGACAATCCTAAAGGCTTGCCTATGTTGAGCGTGGACGAGCCGACCCTGACCATGGACTTTATGGTCAATACTTCTCCTTTGGCCGGTACTGAAGGCAAATTCGTGACTTCCCGCCAAATCCGCGACCGCCTGCAAAAAGAATTGCTGACCAACGTTGCCCTGCGTGTTGAAGATACTGCCGACGCTGATGTATTCCGCGTTTCCGGCCGTGGCGAATTGCACCTGACCATTTTGTTGGAAAACATGCGCCGCGAAGGCTTTGAATTGGCAGTCGGCAAACCGCGCGTGGTATTCCGTGAAATTGACGGTCAAAAATGCGAGCCTTACGAAAACCTGACTGTGGATGTGCCGGATGAAAACCAAGGTGCCGTTATGGAAGAGCTTGGCCGTCGCCGTGGCGAATTGACCAATATGGAAAGCGACGGCAATGGCCGTACCCGCCTGGAGTACCACATTCCTGCCCGCGGCCTGATCGGTTTCCAAGGCGAGTTCCTGACTTTGACCCGCGGTACCGGCTTGATGAGCCACGTTTTTGACGACTACGCACCGGTTAAACCCGATATGCCCGGCCGTCACAACGGCGTACTGGTTTCTCAAGAGCAAGGTGAAGCTGTTGCTTATGCCCTGTGGAACTTGGAAGACCGCGGCCGTATGTTCGTTTCTCCAAACGACAAAGTCTACGAAGGCATGATTATCGGTATTCACAGTCGCGACAACGACTTAGTGGTAAACCCTCTGAAAGGTAAAAAACTGACCAACGTCCGTGCCAGCGGTACAGATGAAGCCGTGCGCCTGACTACGCCTATCAAATTGACTTTGGAAGGCGCAGTTGAGTTCATCGACGATGACGAACTGGTTGAAATCACGCCACAATCCATCCGCCTGCGTAAACGCTACCTGAGCGAATTGGAACGTCGCCGTCATTTCAAAAAACTAGACTAATTCTGTTTGATTGACGCATTTTAAAATTAAGGCCGTCTGAAAAGTGTTTTAGAAATCCTAGATTTCATTTTTACGCTTTCAGACGGCCTTTTATCATCCGTTCAAATAAAGTAAATCGGCATTTCTTCCGCTTTTACTGCCGCTTCATCAGCGCGATCATTTTTACGATATTGCCCCGGCGGTATCCCATATTGCTTTTTAAATGCCTTGCCAAAATGCGTTTCTGATTGAAAACCGACCGATAGTGCAACCGATAAAACCGAATCCGCCGTCTGTTTCAACAATAATGCTCCCTGTTGCAAGCGAATACTGTTAACAAAGGCGTGCGGGCTTGTGCCCGTCTGCTGCTTAAATACCCGCATTAACTGGGCGCGAGACAAGTTGGCAATTGCGGTCATTTTCTCGATATTCCATTCCTCTTCCGGCTTATCCACTACTGCCTGAAGCAGATTCCGCAGGCGTTTGTCCTGCCAACCATTCAACAAACCGCTTAATTGCGCTTCCCCATTTTTTTCCAAGCTGGCTCGAAGTAGAAATACCAGCAACACCGAAGCCAATGCGTTCACAACCGCTACCGAACCGGACAAAGCTTGGCCGCTCTCATACTGCAATAACGCCACCAAATATTGCAAAGAAGGATGGTTGATATTCAGCAAAACCGTGTCAGGCAGTCCCGCCATAATATCTGCCTGCGCTTCATATTCAAACCGCGCGCAGAAAAGATGCAAAGCCGCATCGCCTCCTGCATGACTCTGCTTGACTTTAAATGCGCCTTTTTCACTCGTCAGCACGTTGACACCGAGATTTTCACAACTGCTGTCGCTGCTCAAAGTATGCCCTACGCTGCGCGGGAAGAAAATAATATCCCCCGCACTCAGCAGCCTGGCCTCTTGCTCCCCATCAATTCGGATATAGCCCGAACCGGCAGTTACGATATGCACCAAACCATGCGCACGCTTGGGCTCATGCCGCACATACCACTCCCCTTGAAACAGGCACTGAACATCCACACTGCCCTTTATCTGCGCCAATTCGACCAATCTATCTAAAATATCCATAGTGTTTTTTACCAATAAATGAGATGTTTTGACGATTTTATTCGTCTGATTATTGCAATAATACACACACCAAACACAAACGGATAGGATTTTTTGATTCTTATCCAAATACATCAAGAAAGGAAATATCATGTTTAAAGATTGGCCTGAACACACAGCCTTGGTAAAAAAATCATTCGGCGAATTGGGCAAAAGCCATCCTAAAATGCTGCAAGCCTACGGCGCGCTGGAACAAGCAGCCGCCGCCGAAGCACTGGATGCCAAAACACGCGAACTGATCGCCATTGCCGTTGCCATTACCACACGTTGCGAAAGCTGCATCAGCGTGCACGCAGCCGCCGCTGCCAAAGCAGGGGCAACCGACAGCGAAATCGCCGGCGCATTGGCCACCGCTATTTCTCTAAACGCAGGTGCTGCTTATACATATGCTTTGCGCGCCTTAGAAGCAGTAGAAACCCAACGCTAATCAGCTTGTAAAATCAGGCCGTCTGAAAGACAACTCCCCTTTCAGACGGCCTGATGAAATGCTAAACTGATATAGTTATTATATTATTTTCTATCTAACAGGAGATTGAATCATGAAGAAACTGCTGACCGCCGTACTTTTTGCCGCCACTGTTGCAACTCCTTTGGCCGCTTCCGCTGCCTCTATGCCTAAAGTTGAAAAAAGTGCGGCTCAACCTGTAAAAGCAAAAGGCGTTTGGATTGATGTCCGCTCTGCCGAAGAATTCAAAGAAGGCCATTTGCAAGGTGCGCTCAATATTCCGCACGACCAAATCGTTGAACGCATCAAATCCGTCAGCCCGGATAAAAACGCACCGATCAACCTCTACTGCCGCAGCGGCCGCCGAGCAGAAGCCGCGCTGACCGAACTGAAAAAAGCCGGTTACACTAACGTAACCAACCATGGCGGTTATGAAGATTTGGTGAAAAAAGGTTTGAAATAAATCTAGTTGATTTTAAAAAGGCCGTCTGAAATTTTTCAGACGGCCTTTATTGCCATTACAAACAGCAACTTCCAAATCTCAAACGTTTGCTGAGACCGGTTTCGTGAATCAATTGTTTGATAACCAAAATATTGGTGTTATCAGCCAACGCGCGAATGCTGTGCGCCTCCATCGGCTCAAGACGGATAACTTGCAAGCCTTCGGTCTGCAAAACTTGATCCACCGTTTTGATTTCGGCTTTGCCGTTTAAAACCAAAAGCAAAATAATCGCATCCGTCTCATATGCCGGAATTTCATTATACTTCTGCAGTGAAAGCTGAACAATCTCCTGATTGCCGTCTGAAGCAATCACGCCGCCCAATAAAGCTTTGGGGTCTAATTCATAATGTTTCATTATTATCCTTTCCGCCCAAACGTTGCCGATTCATGGACAATCGCTCAAGCAAACCAGTACAATACCGTCCATCTTACCGATAGACACAATATTGTCACATGAACATATTAATCTCAAACGACGATGGTTATCTTGCGCCCGGTTTGGCAGTTTTGGCAAGAGTATGTGCAGAATTTGCCAATGTCAGGGTGGTTGCGCCTGAACGCGATCGCAGCGGCGTCAGCAATTCCCTGACTTTAGACCGCCCTTTACAACTGAAACAGGCGGAAAACGGGTTTTATTATGTGAATGGTACGCCCACCGACTGCATTCATGTCGGCCAGCACGCCCTTGCCGATTTCAAACCCGACTTAGTCTTATCCGGCATTAACAACGGCGCAAACATGGGCGACGATACGCTTTATTCCGGTACGGTTGCTGCCGCGACAGAAGCCTATCTGATGGGCATTCCCGCTATTGCCTTTTCGCTTGCCGATTCCAGCGGCCGTTATTGGGAAACTGCGGAAAAAGCCGCTTGGATGCTGCTTTCCTACTTTCTCAAACGCCCTATTTCCAAACCCATCTTATGGAACATCAATATCCCTGCCGTCGCACCTGAAGATATCCAAGGCATAAAAATAACACGGCTCGGCCGTCGCCATCATGAACAAAGCATTGTTCCCATGTATAATCCACGTGGCGAACAAATTTATTGGATTGGGCCGGTCGGCGATGTTTCCGACAGCGAAGAAGGTACCGACTTTGGCGAATGCACGGCCGGCTTCATCACGATTACCCCCCTGCAAGTCGATTTGACTGCCTACGGACAAATGGAGCAAACCGCTTCCTTTTGGTCAGAAATCCCTGCGCCTTAACAGTCCCTAACAGCCGAACACTTGAGAAACAAGCATATTTTTATTATGATATGCTCCGACGAGAACAATTACCCGAATACGAAAGTCATTAACATGTTGAAAAAAAGTGTATCTTATGCCGGATCGGCAGCTTTGGTTTTATTACTTGCAGCCTGTGCCAGCCAACAACCGGCTCCTGTAGTCGTCGGCACACAAAGCGGTGGTTCAACAACAAGCTCTACTGCTGACAATCCTTACGGTGCCGCGCCTTACAATACCAACACCAGCCCTGCGGCAGATGCGCCATACACTCCGCCGGCAAGTACACCTGCGCCAACGTACAACAGCGGCAGCACCGGAACTTACACGCCTTCTTATGCGCCTGTTGATATTAATGCAGCGACACATACCGTCGTTCGCGGTGATACCGTTTACAACATCTCCAAACGCTACAACATTACCCAAGACAATCTGCGTGCATGGAATAACTTGGCCGACAACACCATCAGCGTAGGCCAAACCCTGCGCGTAAAACCTGAAGGCTACGTTGCACCTGCAGCTTCTGCAAGCAAACCTTCTACTCCGACAACCACAACCACCGCTCCGACTCCAAGCACGCCTGCCAATACACCAACCGTATCTACCGGCAGCAGCCGCAACGTCAGCGGCATCACATGGCAACGTCCGACTACCGGTAACGTTATCGCCAACTTCGGCGGCAGCAACAAAGGCGTGGATATTGCCGGTACGCAAGGCCAGCCTGTCGTTGCAGCGGCAGATGGTAAAGTCGTTTACGCAGGCTCAGGCTTGCGCGGTTACGGCAACTTGGTCATCATCCAACACAACTCCTCATTCTTGAGCGCATACGGCCACAACCAACGCCTGCTGGTTAATGAAAACCAAACCGTGAAACGCGGCCAGACCATTGCCCACATGGGTAATACCGATGCATCCCGCACCCAGTTGCACTTTGAAATCCGTCAAAACGGCAAACCGGTCAATCCGGCAAATTATGTTGCCTTCTAAGCTGATTCAAGCAACCTAATTTCAATTCAATCCCTGCCTAAATGTCATTTAGGTAGGGATTGTTTGTACCGGTTTCCCATGAAATTTCATCTTCCTCTTCTTTATTCCCTGCTATTAGGCGGTTGCGCCGCGTTTTTGCCATCACTGGACGAACGCACCCAAAGCAGTTATCTTGACATCCCTTCAACGCCGCGACTGGACAGCGCCTTAGGTATTCCTTCCGCCCCCTCCAAGGCCGATATTTCCCATATCTATCTGCTGAACGATGCCCATGAAGCCTTTGTCGCCCGAGCCGCCCTGATTGAATCCGCCGACCATACCCTTGATTTACAGTACTATATCTGGCACAACGACATCTCCGGCAAGCTTTTGTTCAACCTGATTCATCGCGCGGCCGAACGTGGCGTCCGTGTGCGTTTGCTTCTGGACGACAACAACACCAACGGCATGGATGATCTCCTGCTGGCACTCGACAATCATCCCAATATCGAAGTCCGTCTGTTTAATCCCTTTATTTTCAGAAAATGGCGTGCACTCGGCTATATTGCCGACTTCCCACGGCTCAACCGCCGGATGCACAACAAATCGTTTACCGCCGACAACCGTGCCACCATTTTAGGCGGCCGCAATATCGGCGACGAATATTTCAAGGTTAACGACGACACCATTTTTGCCGACCTCGACATTCTCGCCACAGGCCGTGTAGTAACCGAAGTTTCCCAAGACTTCGACCGCTATTGGGCAAGCCATTCCGCCTATAATGCGACCAGCGTCATCAAACGGGGAAACCTGCAAAAAGGACTGGCCGAACTTAATTACACCGACCAAGATAAAAATCAAACGCTCATCCGCTACCGCCAAAGCATCGAACACTCCAGCCTCTATCAAAAAATGCAGAGCAACCTTATGGAATGGCAAAGCGTCAGTACACGCTTGATCAGCGACGATCCGGCCAAAGGCTTAGACCGAGACCGGCATAAACCGCCTATTTCCGAACGCCTGCAAGACGCCCTCAAGCAACCCGAAAAAAGCGTTTACCTTGTCTCGCCCTATTTTGTGCCCACAAAATCGGGGGTCAAAGCCATAGAAAAGCTGATACGCAATGGCGTGGACGTTACCGTTTTGACCAATTCGCTCCAAGCAACCGACGTTGCCGCCGTCCATTCCGGTTACGTCAAATACCGCAAGCCCTTGCTCAAAGCCGGGGTCAAACTATACGAACTCCAACCCAATCATGCCGTTCCGACCACCAAAGACCGCGGCTTGACCGGTAGCTCCGCCACCAGCTTGCACGCCAAAACATTCATCGTGGATGAAAAACGCATTTTCATCGGCTCATTCAACCTTGACCCACGTTCCGCACGGCTCAATACCGAAATGGGTGTCGTCATCGAAAGTCCCGAAATCGCAGGCCAAATGCAGCGCACCCTCGTTACGACCACCCCAAACTACGCCTATCAGGTAACGCTTGGCAATTACAATAAACTATACTGGTATGACCCAAGTGAAAAACGAACTTATGCACAAGAACCAGAAGCCAAATTCTGGAAACGGGTTACTTCAAAAATCCTGTCCATCCTGCCCATAGAAGGATTATTATAGAGGCCGTCTGAAAACATAAATCATGCGGCCGGAGGAATTCATCATGTCTCGACTCATCTGCAAAACCCTATTTGTTTGTACTGCCGGCCTATTGTTGGCCTCTTGCGGCACTACCGGCAAACACAAATCCCAAAAGCCGCAAACAACCGCCAGAAAAGTCCAACCTGTCCGCATTTCCCATATCGACCGCACCCAAGGTTCGCAGGAATTGATGCTTCACAGCATGGGTCTGATCGGCACGCCCTACAAATGGGGCGGCAGTACCACAGCCACAGGCTTTGACTGCAGCGGCATGATCCAATTCGTCTATAAAAACGCCCTCAACGTCAACCTGCCACGCACCGCACGCGATATGGCCGCCGCCAGCCGTAAAATTTCCGATGACAAATTAAAAGCCGGCGATCTGGTCTTTTTCAATACCGGCGGCGCACACAAGTATTCCCATGTCGGCCTCTACATCGGCAACGGCGAATTCATCCACGCCCCCAGCAGCGGCAAAACCATCAAAACCGAAAAACTTTCCACCCCGTTTTACGCCAAAAACTATTTGGGCGCACATACCTTTTTTACTGAATAAATCAAGGCCGTCTGAAAGGTATCGCAACATCATCGATACCTTTCAACCTATTGCTGATGAATGAAACTTGGTTACAAGATAGGCCTGTGCAAAAATTTATCCATAACAAAACACCATCAAGGAAATATCATGCACACAGAATCCGTTCTAACCCTCCTCAAAACCCTGCAAAACCAAATCTGCGCCGCTCTGGAGCAAGAAGATGGCGAAGCCGAATTTGTGCATGAAGCATGGACGGGGAAACTGGGCATCGGCGAAACACGCGTATTAAAAAACGGCGCGGTATTCGAGCAGGCGGGCGTGAATTTTTCGCATGTGAAAGGCAGCAAAATGCCCGCTTCGGCAACGGCGCACCGTCCTGAATTGGCGGGTGCGACGTTTGAGGCGATGGGCGTATCGCTGGTGATTCATCCGAAAAATCCTTATGTCCCGACCAGCCATGCGAACGTGCGCTTTTTTATTGCCTATCCTGAAAATGCCGAACCGGTTTGGTGGTTCGGCGGCGGCTTTGATTTGACGCTGTTTTATCCGTTTGAAGAAGATATTGTGCATTGGCACGCCGTAGCACGAGACGTATGCGCGCCATTTGGCGAATCGGTTTATCCTGAATTCAAACAATGGTGTGACGAATATTTCTATTTGAAACACCGTAACGAAACACGCGGCGTGGGGGGGCTGTTTTTTGACGATTTAAACCGCTGGGATTTCGATACCTGCCTGAATTTTATCAAGGCAGTCGGTGAAGGCTATATCGCCGCGTATCTGCCGATTGTGGCCAAACGCAAAAACACGCCTTATGGGGAACGTGAACGCGATTTCCAACTCTACCGCCGCGGACGCTATGTCGAATTTAACTTGGTTTGGGACAGAGGCACGCTGTTCGGCCTGCAAAGCGGCGGACGCACGGAAAGCATTTTGATGTCCATGCCTCCTTTGGTGCGCTTTGAGTATCAATATGCGCCGGAAGAAGGTTCGCCCGAAGCACGCCTCAATCAATTTCTCATACCGCGCAACTGGCTGAAAGAAGCCGGCAGATAGTTTTACCTATCAAAGGCCGTCTGAAAAGCGATTCTCACTGGTTGAGACTGCCTTTTCAGACGGCCTTTGCTTCAATTGCTTTGAATTTGCATACCTTTGCCTATCATGCTGTTTCATCTCTATAGAGTTTTTGAGACAATGCGCCCATATAAAAATTGGGGCTGACGTAGATTAGCCCTAAATTCCACA
>NZ_KV830172.1:0-6157 GCF_001836705.1 Neisseria sp. HMSC061B04 | reverse complement strand
CATCAAAGACGGTAACGGTAACACTACTACTACTACTGTTAAAGACGGTGCAACCGGTGCCAAAGGTGATACCGGTGAAAACGGTAAGTCTGCTGAAGGTAAAGTTGAGCGTGATGAAGCTAAAGGTACTTCTACCATTACTATCAACAACTTCGATAAAGACGGTAAAGTCATCTCTACTACTACCGCAACCGTTAAAGATGGTAAAGACGGTAAAGATGGTAAAGATGCTGATGGCACCTTCGGTTTGCGTGATGAGGAAAACAAAGAAATCACCAAACCACTGAATAATACTATTCAGATTAAAGGTGATGCGGGTACTAAAGTTCAAGTATTCGACAAAGCAACCGGTAAGACTTCAGAGAAAGAAGTTCAAAACATCTTCGTTAAGAAAGACGGCGATGCGCTGAAAGTCAGCTTGAACCCTGATCTGACCGTTAACAGTGTTACTACTAACGAACTGAAAGCAGGTCCTGTAACCATCAACCAAGGTGGTATCGATGCCGGCAACACTACTATTAAAAATGTTGCTCCAGGTAAGAACGGTACCGATGCGGTTAACGTTGATCAGCTGAACCAAAAATTCGGCGATGTGAACAGCAATGTGAACAAGGTTGACAACAACGCCCGCGCAGGTGTGGCTCAAGCTCTGGCTACTGCCGGTCTGCCACAAGCTTACTTGCCAGGTAAGAGCATGCTGGCTATCGGTGGCGGTCACTACCGCGGTGAAACCGGTTACGCTGTCGGCTTCTCTAGCATCTCTGATGGTGGTAACTGGATCATCAAAGGTACTGCTTCCGGCAACTCACGTGGTCACTTCGGTGCTACCGCAGCAGTTGGTTACCAATGGTAATCTGACTTTCAGACGGCCTGAAAAGGCCGTCTGAAAAGACGAAGCAAAGTAAATGCGGCCTATTTAGGCCGCATTTTTTTATGCTTAGATTATGTGTTGGTTTTATTCGATGAATTAATCGTTATAGTAGCTAAAGAGAAATGAATATATCTTTAGCAGTCTGTTGCAATGTAAAAGGCCGTCTGAAACATTATTTGATGTTTCAGACGGCCTTTCATTTATTCACACTATATGCCATTAATCCCAAATATTTGCGCGTTCTACTTCTTTCCATGCGTCTAGAATCAGGCTACCGTCGTTGTCTTTCAGCAAGGTGGCATCTGAGAGCATACGGCGCCAAGTGCGGGCATTTTTTAGGCCGTGCATTAAGCCTAGTGCGTGGCGGACGATGTGGCGCAGGATGGTGCCGCGTCCTGAAGCGATTTGTTCGTGGCTGTATGCGTATAGCCAAGCCGCTAAATCTGCGTATTGGATTGGTGCGTGTGCGTCGTTGTAAAACAGTGCATCCCAATCGCGCATCAGCATTGGATTGTGATAAGCCTCGCGCCCGATCATGACGCCATCGACAAATTTCAGATGTTCGGCGATTTCTTCATTGGTGGTGATGCCGCCGTTAATTAAAATTTCTAAGTCTGGAAATTCTTGTTTCAAACGGTACACGTATTCATATTTGAGTGGCGGGACTTCGCGGTTTTCTTTCGGGGATAAACCGTCCAACCAGGCATTACGCGCATGGACGATAAATGTGCGGCAGGCTGTTTTTTCGCGAAGTGTTCCCACAAAATCTGCTACGACTTGATATTCTGTCTGTCTGTCTACACCAATGCGGTGTTTGACCGTTACCGGAATTTCAACTGCATCCTGCATCGCATTCAAACAATCTGCCACCAAATCTACATCATTCATCAAGCAAGCGCCGAAGGCGCCTTTTTGAACGCGTGGGCTGGGGCAGCCGCAATTTAGGTTGACTTCATTATAACCATACGCCTCAGCTGCTTTAGCGGCGATTGCCAAGTCATGCGGATCTGAACCGCCAAGCTGTAAAGCTACCGGCTGCTCGCCTTCGTTGAAACTTAAAAAGCGGTCTTTATCTCCATAAACCACCGCGCCTGAATTGACCATTTCGCTATAAAGCCAGGCATTGCGCGTAATTTGTCGCGCCATAAAGCGATAGTGTCTGTCTGTCCAATCGAGCATGGGTGCAACAGACAAGCGGCGTGAAGGTAGGGAAGAAGCAGACATTGAGATGGCTTTCAAACAAAATAATGCATTATATAGTGTATCAAATTGACTTTCGATATTAGCAGTAAATCAAAATGATATCTAAGGTGTTGTAGCTGAGGCTAAATCTATTCATGGTGGTGGAAATCCAATATTCAGACGGCCAAATAAGTTTTAAAATACCAAACAGCAAACCATTAGAATGATAAGGAAAAAAACATGGCACAATTTTTCGCCATCCATCCCGATAATCCCCAAGACCGCCTCATCAAACAAGCCGCCGACATTGTCCGCAGTGGCAGCGTTATCGTTTACCCTACGGACTCCTGCTACGCGCTGGGTTGCAAACTCGGTGACAAAAACGCGATGGAGCGCATTCTCGCGATTCGTAAAATCGATCAAAAACACCATCTGACTTTGATGTGTGCCGATTTGAGCGAATTGGGTACTTACGCCAAAGTAGATAATGCCCAATTCCGCCAGCTCAAAGCAGCTACGCCCGGCAGCTACACCTTTATCCTACAGGCAACCAAAGAAGTCCCCAATCGCACGCTTCACCCCAAACGCAAAACCATCGGCCTGCGTGTTCCCGACAACGCCACTGCCTTGGCACTTTTGCAAGAATTGGGTGAACCTATTTTAAGTTGCACCCTTATGCTGCCTGAAGACGAAGAGCCATTGACCGATCCATACGAAATTCGAGACCGTCTTGAGCATGCTGTTGATTTGGTTATCGATGGCGGCTGGTGCGGTACTGAGCCGACAACGGTTATCGATATGACCGATGGTACCGAGCTGATTCGTCAAGGCAAGGGCGATATTGCCGTATTCGGTTTGTAAAACCATCCGCATTTGTATAAGTAGGGATATACGTATTCTTTCTATGACGTATTAAAAGCATATTGCCAATTTTATTGATAGCTCAAAAAACAAATTATTCAATTAAGCAATTGTTCAAAATCATTTCATCAAAGGCCGTCTGAAATCTTTCAGACGGCCTTTTCCATTTTTTAGAAAACAATTCATTTTAAATAAAATTCCGAGCAATTGGCACGATGCTTGCATGATTACCGTGATTGCTGATGACTTGTCGACGGAATACAACACACCGCTTATTAATAAAAACATGACTGGAGAACTTTTGATGATTGGTTTTTCTGTTCAAACGTCATGATTTTGTTTAAAAATTAAAGATAATCGGTTAATATTTTAGACTAGCGGATATTTTGTAAGTATGAAATACTATCCCACTTCGAGATAGTAAAAGACCTAAATTTCGTCTCAAAGTGACAATAAACGTCAGCTTGAGATAAGCATTTTGCTGGGAAATCCTCCGCAATAGTTTTTTTAAAGTAGCGTCATGCTCATGCTCACGCTTTTACCTATCATAAAAAGAGAAAGACACACCTATGAATAAGATATTTAAAGTTGTTTGGAACCGTACGATTCAATCTTTTGTCGTAACTTCCGAATTGGCCAAAGGCCGTGTGAAATCGTCTGCCGAACAAAACAGTGCAGATGTATCTGCCGAATCCGGTAAAAATGGTATCGCGACAGTTTTCAGATTGACAGTAATTTCGGCAGCTCTTTTTGGGGCAAGCAATGCATATGCGGCAACTGCTCCACAAGGGCAAATTGCTACTGATGGTAGTGGTGCAATTGCTATCAGTGGTGCAACAGCAACGGGTTTTGGTGCATTAGGGGTTGGATTAGCGGCACAAGCCAATCAAGGTAACGCTATTGCCATAGGTAATTCAGCCCAAGCTCAAACTGGAAATACCATTGCCATCGGTAAAGATGCAGTGGCAAATTCTCCAGGTTCGGGTAGTGCGCCATCAAGTGCTATTGCACTTGGTGCAGACGCGAATGCAACCGGACTTGGTACGATTGCTATTGGACGTGCATCTGAGGTTCTCTCCCAAAATAGTATGAATGTGAATGTAACTCACAATAATATTGCTATTGGTAATACGGCTCGAGTAGGCGATTCAAGTAGTTCTAAGATAACTCAGTCTATTGCTATTGGTTCAGGTAACCGTGTTGATCCACAGGGCAGACCTGAGGGTGCGTGGGCAAAGGGAGACCAATCTATTGCGGTTGGCGGCAATGTCTTGGCTAATGGTAATTCATCTGTTGCTATTGGTGGTGATGATTTAGATTCGGTAGGTGGTACTCGATATTCTGGCAATGCAACGGATAAATTCATCAAATATAATGAAAAAGGTGCAAAGACCGGTGAATATACGCTGAGCGGTAAAAGTCTGCGTGATATTTATAAAGAGATGACTGGTGATACGATGAATTACGGTTCTTATGGTAATACTATTGCCGGTCAAGGTTCTGTTGCATTAGGTGTGCAGTCTAATTCATCTGCTGATTTGTCTCTGGCTATCGGTACTAAATCTCAGGCCACTGCCTTTGGTGGTGTAGCTTTGGGTACAGGTGCGAAGGCTACTTTGCTGAACTCTGTGGCTTTGGGTACGGCTTCTAAAACCGATAAAGAAGGTAAGGCATACGTTCAACGCGAAATCATGGGCGAAACCTACACTTGGGCAGGCGGTGCAACTACCGATGCCGGTGATGTTGTGTCTGTCGGTTCTAAAGGTTACGAACGCCAAATCATCAATGTATCCCCTGGCGATATTTCTGCTACTTCTACTGATGCCATTAACGGCTCTCAACTTTATGGTGTATTGAGTGCGCTCGAACGCATTCGTTATTTCTCTGTTAAGTCAGAAGAAGGCAAAGCTGACGGTACGAAAAACTGGAACAATGACGGCGCAAAAGCAACCAATTCGATTGCCATCGGACCGAATGCGGCAACAAGCACTGGTGCGACGGGTAGTGTTTCCTTGGGTCATAATGCCAATGTACTTGGTTCATCTTCTGTTGCCGTTGGTCCAAATGCAACTGTAACTTCGGGAACTGTGGGTGCTGTGGCTTTAGGCTCTAATGCCAACTCTCGTGGAACAGGCTCTATTGCCATAGGTTTGAATACAGAAAATGATCGCAATTACTCTATAGTCGTCGGTGCTCACAGTAGAGCCAACTACGAAAATGCAACCGTTGTCGGTGCAAGGGCAGCAGCACAAAATAACGGTACGGCAATGGGCTTTTTGTCAAATGCAGTCGGTGATGATTCTGTTGCAATCGGTCATCAGGCGCAGACAACGCAAGCTTATTCTATCGCCATTGGTAAGCAGGCAAACAGTTCAGGTCTTTATTCCACCGCTATTGGTTCCTCAGCCCAAGCTGCTGGGCAGAATAGTTTTGTCGGCGGTAATAATGCAAAAGCGACTGGAAGCGATTCAGTTGCTTTGGGTAGTGGCGCGACGACTACGATCGGTAGCTCTGTTGCATTGGGTAATGGTGCTGTTGGCACTGCCAATAATTTTGATGCAACAGCTAAAAATGCCTCATTCAAAAACGATAGTGGCGCTGCGACCAATGTCAGCTATGCGGCTTCTTCATCCTCTACAACAGGCGCGGTTTCTGTAGGCAGTGCAGGCAATGAACGTCAAATCCAGAATGTTGCCGCAGGCCGTATTTCCGCCACTTCGACTGATGCGGTCAATGGTAGCCAGCTGTACACAGTTATGAACAATGTTGGACACAATATCCAACAAAACGGTACAGACAAATCTCGTATCAATAACAACGGTACAGTCAACTACGCCGATGGCAACTTGACGACCGTTGCGGTCACCGATGGCGAGAATGCGTCAAAAGTTCAAATCAATGTTATTCAAGGCACACTGTCTGTCGATAATAATGGCACAGTGTCCGCACCGACTGCCGGTGTGGCGACTGTCGGCGATGTAGCCAATGCCATCAATAATGCCAAAACCACAACCAAGGTGGCGGCAGGCAGCAACACGCATGTCAATAAGACAACTTCAGGCAAAGAAACCACTTATACCGTCAGCGCAGATAAAGCAACGGTACAAGTTTCCAATGCTTTGAATTTGACCTCCAATACTACAACTGCAGCCGATGGTGCAGTAACAACTGATTACAGTATCGATCTCGCTCAAAGTACTAAAGATAATATCCAAAAAGGTGTGGATGCCAAAACCACCGTTG
>NZ_KV830171.1:0-717 GCF_001836705.1 Neisseria sp. HMSC061B04 | reverse complement strand
AAGACAACGGCGACGGTACTCATACTGTAACCATTAAAGACGGTAACGGTAACACTACTACCACCATCGTTAAAGACGGTGCAACTGGTGCCGATGGTAAGAATGCCAAAGCTGATGTTAAAGACAATGGCGACGGTACTCATACAGTGACCATCGTTGACGGTGATGGTAAAACTACTACCACTATCGTTAAAGACGGTAAGAACGCTGAAGCCGAAGTTAAAGACAACGGCGACGGTACTCACACTGTAACCATCAAAGACGGTAACGGTAATACCACTACTACCATCGTTAAAGACGGTGCAACTGGTGCCAAAGGTGATACCGGCGCAACTGGTGCAACCGGTGCCGACGGTAAGAACGCTGAAGCCGAAGTTAAAGACAACGGCGACGGTACTCATACTGTAACCATCAAAGACGGTAACGGTAACACTACTACTACTGTTGTTAAAGACGGTGCAACTGGTGCCAAAGGTGACACTGGTGCCGACGGTAAGAACGCTGAAGCCGAAGTTAAAGACAACGGCGACGGTACCCACACTGTAACCATCAAAGACGGTAACGGTAATACCACTACTACCATCGTTAAAGACGGTGCAACTGGTGCTAAAGGTGATACCGGCGCAACTGGTGCAACCGGTGCCGACGGTAAGAACGCTGAAGCTGACGTTAAAGATAACGGTAACGGTACCCACACTGTAACCATCAAAGACGGTA